>NZ_FUKP01000060.1:0-79874 GCF_900163825.1 Micrococcus lylae
GGAGGTTCTTTTCATCGTCAACGTCTATCTGTCACCAACGTCATGGCCGAGTACACCTAGGATGGCGGCGAACGAACGGGCCGGGGTGCCTGCGCCCCGGCGCCTCCGTCTGGCCAGGGAGCACCCCATGAGCACGCACGTCGACAGCACTCAGGCGGGTCGCGCACTCGACTCGACCGTCGGGCGCATCGTCACCGCCGTCGTGGTGGTGGCCGCGCTGATCTTGATGATGGTCGGCATGGGCCTGTTCGGCGGCACGCGTGTGACCCACGCCGTCGGCGGCTGGCTCGATGAGGACGCCACCTGGCTGTCCGTCGGAGAGGCAGCCGGCTACATCTGGGGGCTCATCTACGCCGGCTTCGTCGGCTATGCGGTGTGGCAGCTGATGACTCCCACCCCCAGCCGGCGGCACGTGCGCATGCGCCCCTGGATCCTCGCGGGCATCGCTCTGAACATCGTGTGGCTCGCCGCCGTCGAGGCAGGGCTGCTGTGGGCCAGCGTGGCGGTGAGCATCGTGCAGCTGGCCGTCCTGCTGGTGATCCTGGTCCAGATGGAACGGCTTCCCGCGCCGGGCTGGGGCGAACGGATCGCCGTGGACTGCGTCCAGGGGTTCTACCTCGGTTGGACAATGGTGTGCGTCTTCATCAACGTCGCCGCGGGCCTGGCCTCCTCCGGCTGGGACGGCGGCCCCCTGATGCCTGCCACCTGGGCCGTGATCGCTGTCATCGCCCTCACCATCCTGAGCGCACTGCTCTCCGCCTACGACGGCGGACGGTTCTGTGTGGTCCTGGCCGTGGCCTGGGGTCTGTTCTGGATCGGGGTGAACCGTTCCGACGGCCGCGGCCTGCAGTCCGGCAGCCTGGCGGTCACCTCCTACGGCTGCGCTGTGGTGGTCATCCTCGCCTGGGCCGGCGCCCGTTGGCTGTCCGCGAAGTCGCCCACCGGCGAGGCCCGTGACCTCATCGCCGACGCCCTCGACGGCGACGGTCAGATCACCACGCGCTGACGCCTGGGCAACGCGGCCGACTGCGGCGGGCGCCCCCTATGGAGTTGGTCACAGTGATGCGGTTCTGACCTGGGAAGATGCTCGCGTCAGGATAAACTGGGAAAGTCCTGTACGGCCGCTCCTCAAAAACTTGGAGGCCGAAGGGCATCTCCCCTTGGTGAGGGCTCATCCCCTCTTCGCAGAAAGGACACAGCGTCGTGCCCGTTTCCCCATCCCCCTCCAGCTCCCTGCGTCTGGCCGCCGCCCTCGGGCTCGGCCTGTCCCTGGTCCTCACCGGCTGCGGCGAGGATCCGAACGCCTCGTCCGCCGCCGGGAGCTCCTCCTCGGAGTGGGCCAGCGAGACCAATGACTCGTCCTCCAGTGCGTCCGCCGACCGGTCCGCCGACGCCCGTGAGTCCGAGCGGGCGGAAGACGGTCGCGGGGACGACGTCTCTGAGGAGTCGGCCCGCGAGTCCGAGGAGTCGGCCCGTGAGTCCGAGAAGGCCGAGCGCGCCGAGAAGGAGCGTCAGGAGCGCGAAGCGCGCAAGGAGCAGGAGCGTGAGACGCAGGCCCGCGCCGAGGCCAAGAAGTCAGCCGCCGCCGAGCGCGAAGCCGAGCAGGCCGAGGCGAGCCGAAAGGCTGAGGCGTCAGCGGCCGCTGAGCGCAAGGCCGAGCAGGCCGCGGCTCAGCAGCGTGAGCGCGAGGCGGCTGACAAGAAGGCAGCCGAGGCGAAGGCCACCGAGCAGAAGACGGCCGAGCAGAAGACGGCCGAGCAGGCCGTCGCGACGGACGCTGCCCAGGCTGCCGCTCCGGCCCCGTCCCAGGCCTCCGCGAAGCCGGCTTCCCCTGCGTACGTGGACGGGGAGCGCGGCATCGTGGTCTCCGTGACCGACGGCGACACCCTGCGCATCCGCATCAACGGCGTGGAGGAGCGGGTCCGCCTGCTGAACATCGACACCCCGGAGACCAAGCATCCCTCGCACGGTGTGCAGTGCCTCGGTCCGGAGTCCACGGCCGCCCTCAAGAGCCTGGTCGCCCCGGGACAGCCCGTCACCCTGCGCTATGACAAGGAGCGCCGTGACCGCTACGACCGGGTCCTCGCCGGCGTCTGGGCCGGAGACACCTTCGTCAACGCCGAGATGGCCCGCCTGGGCCTGGGCGAGCCGGTGATCTTCCAGCCGAACGTCCGCTTCTACAACGAGGTCCACGCCGCCTGGCAGGAGGCCAAGGCCGCCGGCCGCGGCCAGTTCGCCTCCGGCCTCGGCTGCACTCCGGGCACGGCGTCCGCACCGGCCCAGGCCGCTCCGGCTCCGCAGCAGTTCGCCGCTCCCGCATCGAAGCCGGCCCCGGCCCCGGCCCCGGCATCGAAGCCGGTGGCAGCCCCGGCCCCGGCCCCGGCGCCGAAGCCCGCAGCGGGCGGCTCGGGCCCGGTGGCAGGCAACACGGCCACCAAGACCTGCCCGGCCTCCCACCCGGTCAAGGCCAATGACAACTCGGGCATCTACCACCTGCCGCACAACCAGGCGTACTCGCAGACCAACGCCCGCAACTGCTACGCCACCGCCGCGGCCGCCCAGGCCGCCGGCTACCGCGCGGCCAAGCGCTGACCCGCCTCACCTCCCGCGCCGCTGCGGCTGCGGAGGGGGGCGACACAAGCCGGGCCCCGGTCCTGCCTGACGCTGTCAGGAAGGACCGGGGCCCGGCGTGTGTGGGGTGTCCGTCGAGGAATCAGGAGTCGGCGCGCAGGGCGTATCCGGCCTCCTCCAGCTTCTCCTGGGCCTCGGCCTTCTTCACGAGGGCGGAGGTGTCCTTCGGAGGCAGGCTGAGGTGGCTCTCGGCGGCCACACCGGCGCGCAGCTGCTTGGCGCGTTCCCATTCGGCGTCCACGGACAGGCCGAGCAGCAGCACGATGTTGAAGACCCAGAGCGCGAACAGCAGGGCCATGACACCGCCGATGGCGCCGTACGAGGAGTAGCCGGCCAGGGTGGCGAAGTAGACGGACAGGGCCACGGCGGCCAGGATCATGCCGACGAAGGCGACGATGTTGCCCGGGCCGAAGACGGTGAACTTCGGCTTCTGCACGTTCGGGGTCAGGTAGTACAGGACGGCGATCATCAGCAGCACGAGCACGACGATGACCGGCCACTTCACCCACGTCCAGATCGGCAGGAACGAGTCCGTGAGGAAGCCCATGAGGTCATCGGCGCCGAGCGGCTCGGCGATCGGCTTCACGAGACCCTCCACCAGGGTGCGGTTCACGGCGAGGCAGATGAGGACGACCACGATGCCCACGAGCACCACCAGGGTGGCCAGCAGGTTGGCGGCGGTGAGCTTCACGAAGCCGCGGCCCTCCTCGTAGCCGTAGAGCTGGTTCGCGGCGCGGTTGAAGGCCTTCACATAGGCGGAGGCGGACCACAGGGCGGTGGCGATACCGATGATCAGCGCGATCACGCCGCCGGTGGACTGGTTCATCATGTTGTCCACGAGGTCGGTGACCAGCGGGGCGTAGTCGGGGGAGACGTTCTTGTCCACGATGTCCTGGACGAGGTCGTTCACCACGTCGCGGTTGCTGGCCATCACCAGGGTGATGATCGAGAAGATCGCCAGCAGGGCCGGGGCAAGGGACAGCACCATGAAGTAGGTGAGCTTCGCGGCAAGGTCCGTGCCGCCGGCGTTCAGGAAGGTCTTGATCGAACGCGAGAAGGCGTACTTCCAGCCGTCACCGCCGAGCTTCACGGCCTTGTGCTGCTCCTTGCGCTTGTCGGGGTCGATCGTCGCGGCCTCGAGCGTCGCGTCGAGCGGATGCTTGGTCACGGGAGAGGTCCTCTCGGCGTGGGGTGTGAGGTACAGGTCAGCAGACCGAACATACCCCACAGGCCCGGCGCACCATCATGTCTCGGCTCCGGACGGGGCCGACTGCGTCCCGAGACGCAGCGGCCGTCCCGCCGGTCAGCACTCGATGACGTTCACGGCCAGGCCGCCGCGGGAGGTCTCCTTGTACTTGGACTTCATGTCCGCGCCGGTGTCACGCATCGTCTTGATGGCCTGGTCCAGGGTGACGCGGTGCGAGCCGTCGCCGAGCACGGCGAGGCGGGCGGCGTTGATGGCCTTGACCGAGGCGATCGCGTTGCGCTCGATGCAGGGGACCTGGACGAGGCCGCCCACGGGGTCGCAGGTGAGGCCGAGGTTGTGCTCGATGCCGATCTCCGCGGCGTTCTCCACCTGCACCGGGGTGCCGCCGATGACGGCGCACAGCCCCGCGGCCGCCATGGAGCAGGCCGAACCGACCTCGCCCTGGCAGCCGACCTCGGCTCCGGAGATGGACGCGTTCTTCTTGTAGAGGATGCCGATCGCGGCGGCGGTGAGCAGGAACTCGACCGCCTTCGCGTCCTGCTCCTCCTCGGTGGCCTCCTGCGGCAATACGAAGCGGCAGAAGTACATGAGCACGGCCGGGATGATGCCGGCGGCGCCGTTGGTGGGGGCGGTGACGATGCGTCCGCCCGAGGCGTTCTCCTCGTTCACCGCGAGGGCGAAGAGGTTGACCCACTCCATGGCCCACATCGGGTCGGTGCGGGTGGTCTGCTCGAGCAGGTGCGCGCGCAGGGCGGGGGCCCGGCGGCGCACCTCGAGGCCACCGGGCAGGATCTTCTCCTCGCGGGTGCAGCCGTTGTGGATGCACTCCTGCATCACGTGCCAGATCTTCGTCAGCTCGGCCTCGAGGTGCTCCGGGCTGTGGCGGACGGCCTCGTTGGCGCGCATCAGCTCGGCGATGGTCATGCCCTCGCGTTCGCAGTGCTCCAGCAGCTCGGCGGCGGTGCTGAACGGGTACGGCTCCGCGGCCTCGCGGGAGTCCTCTTCATGGCGGGTGATCTCGCGGGCGGCCTCGAGCTCGTCCTCGAGCTCCTCTGCCGTGACCACGAAGCCGCCGCCCACGGAATAGTAGTCGCGGCAGTGCAGCTGGCCGCCGTCCTGGTCATAGGCGGTCAGGCGCATGCCGTTCGGGTGGCCCGGCAGGGACTTGCGCATGTGCAGAGTCATGTCCTTCTTGCGGTCGAACCGGATGTGCCGGTCCCCGTCGAGCGGCAGGTCCCCGGACTCCACGATGGCCTTGACCAGGCCCGTGCACGCGTCCGGGTCGATGGTCTCCGGGTCCTGGCCGGCCAGCCCCAGCAGGACGGCGGTGTCCGAGCCGTGACCGATGCCGGTGGCGGCCAGGGAGCCGTAGAGCTCGGCCTTCACGCGGGCGGTCGAGTCGAGGAGGCCGTTCTCAGCGAGGCTGAAGGTGAAGCGGCGCGCGGCGCGCATCGGGCCGACGGTGTGGGACGAGGACGGGCCGATGCCGATGGAGAACAGGTCCAGGGCACTGAGCGACATGCGCGGCTCCCTTCCAGGTGGCTGCGGCGTCCTGCCGGTGGTGGGCGCGCCGCATGAGGGGGTCACAGACTGTGGACCAGCCTACGCGCTGGCACCCGGGTCCGGCCATGCCGCGGAAAGGTCCTGCCGTCCAGCGGAAGGGCAGCGGCCGTCGTCGTGCCCTGCTCGGCGTCCCCAGCACCGGCCCCGGCGCCGTCGCCTCAGGTCAGAGGACGTTGTCCGGGGACTCCTCCACCCGGGCCGCGGCGCGGAACGAGGCGAGGTCCGCCAGGTACTCCTCGGCGTGCAGGAACTCCTGCAGGCGGCTCTCGCGGTCCGCCTTCGGGTGGAGCATCACCGGGGCGATCGGCTCGTGGGCGTGGCCCAGGGCCACGATGTCCGCCCAGTCCGTGCTGTCCTGGGTGGCTGCGGAGAGCTGGCGAAGCTGCCACCAGGACGGGGTCATGAGGTTCACGGTGCCGCTGCGGAACTCGGTCAGCAGCGCCTCGGGTGAGGCCCAGCCGTGGCTGGCGGCCTCGGAGGACATGCGCTCCGGCTCCTGTCCTTCCGGCAGGCGGACCACGAAGAACACCGTGTCATACCGGCGCGGACCGCCCACCGGGGTGATCCAGCGGGACCACGGCACCAGGGCGGCCGCGTCCGGGACGAGGCCGTGCTCGGTGAGCAGGTCGCCGAAGGCGAGGTCGTGGGACTCGAGGCGCTCGCGGGTGTCCTCCGGGAGGGAACGGACGAGCTTCGGGTCCACGGCTGTGCCCGTCCGGGTGTCCAGGGCCAGCAGCACGCCGGTCTCCTCGTAGGTCTCGCGCAGCGCGGCGGCCAGCAGGCGGCCCGCGGCGTCCCGCGGGGAGAGCTCGGCCATGTGGGAGGCCGCGCCCTCCGGGGCGGCGTCCGTGCCGAGTCGGCGGGCCCAGTCGTCCAGGTCCACGCCCTTCCAGAGGTGCACGGGCAGGTCGTCCGCCGGATCCACGCGGCCGCCCGGGAAGGCGGTGGCGTGCGCGCTGAAGGCCATGGAGCCGGCGCGGCGCAGGGCGAACACCTCGATGCCCTCGGCGGCAGGGCGCACGAGAAGCAGGGACGAGGCCAGGCGGGCCGGGACGGGCTCGGTGCCGGAGCGGTCGGCGGTGGTCATCGGTCTCTCCTCACGCGGGCGGGCGGTTCCTCATCGGTGGCTCCGAGGATAGCGGCGCGGCCGCTGCCGCCCGCGGCGCAGGCCCGGCGGAGGCGGCGGGGTGGCACGAACTGCTTCAGTGAATCATCATTTACTGAGATGGCCGCATCGGGCAGGCGGGGCCATCCCTGTCCGCTGTAGCCTTGACCACAGTTCTGAGACCGTTCAGACCGCGGCGATTCGAGGAGGAGTCCGACCCGTGAAGATCATGGTGCTGGCCAAGCAGGTCCCCGACACCTGGCAGGAGCGCACGCTCGACATGGAGACCGGCATGCTGGTCCGCGACGGTGCAGCCGAGCCCGTGCCGGACGAGATCAGCGAGCGCGTCATGGAGGTCGCCCTGCAGTACAAGGACTCCGGCGCGGACGTGGAGATCGTCGCCATGACGATGGGCCCGGAGGACGCCACCAAGACCCTCCGCAAGATGCTCGCCATGGGAGCCGACGCCGCCGTGCACGTGGCCGACGACGCGCTCGCCGGCTCCGACGCCGTGCAGACCGCACGGGTGCTGGCCGCCGCGATCGAGAAGGAGGGCGCCGATCTGGTGCTCGCCGGCAACCTCGCCACGGACGGCTCCACCGGCGTCGTGCCGGCCATGCTCGCCGAACTGCTGGACCGCCCGTACCTGCCGCATGCCGAGGCCCTCGAGATCTCCGAGTCCGAGGTCGTGGGCACCGTGGTGACCGAGGACGCGGACCTGCGCGCCGCCGTCGCGCTGCCGGCCGTGGTCGGCCTGACGGAGAAGACCGCGGAGCCTCGGTTCCCGAACTTCAAGAACATCATGGCGGCCAAGAAGAAGCCGCTCACCGACTACTGCCTGGCGGACCTGGGGATCGTTGCCGGCCCGGTGGAGGCCGAGTACCGCTCCGTGATGGTCTCCGCCAACGCCCGCCCGGAGAAGCAGGCCGGTCCGAAGGTCGTGGACGACGGCACCGCCGCCGAGCAGCTCGCCGCCTTCCTGGCCGAGAACCGCCTCATCTGACGGACGCAGGACACCGAAGGAGACCTCCCATGACTGAGACCGTGAACACCGCCGCGAACTCCGGCGCCCCCGTCCTCGTCCTCGCCGAGCTCAACGCCGACGGCGAACTCCGTGCCTCCGCCGCCGGCCTGCTCGGGGCGGCCGCCACCGTCGGCGTGCCCGTGGCCGTCGTGGTGGGCGCGCCGGGCAAGGCCGAGGACGCCGCCGCTCGCCTGGGCGAGCTCGGCGCCACCGCCGTGCACACCCTCGAGACCGAGGACGCCGCCACCCGCATGGGCTCGGCCGCCGTGGCCGCGCTGGCCACCGTGGTCGGCCAGACGAACCCGGTGGCCGTGCTGCTGCCGAACACCCCGGAGTCCCGTGCCATCGCCGGCCGCCTGTCCGTCCGTGTGGGCGGCCCGGTCTGCGCCGACGCCGTGGGCCTGCGGTGGGCCGACGACGAGGTCATCGCCCAGCACTCCATCTTCGGAGGCGACATCCAGTCCGAGTCCACCGGCGAGGGCGGCCCGCGCATCATCACCGTGCGCGGCGGCTCCATCGATGCCCGCGCCGAGGCCGTGGCCTCCCCGCAGATCACCGCGATCGACGCCGGCTCCCTGCCGCAGGTCACCGCAGGGGCGGAGATCCGGGAGGTCTCACCACGCCAGCAAACCTCGTCCCGTCCGGAGCTGCGCGGCGCGAAGGTCGTCGTCTCCGGCGGCCGCGGTGTGGGCTCCGAGGAGGGCTTCGCCGTGGTGGAGCAGCTGGCCGACGAGCTCGGGGCCGCGGTGGGCGCCTCCCGCGCCGCCGTCGACGCCGGCTACACCCCGGCCGAGCGTCAGGTCGGCCAGACCGGCGTCATCGTGTCCCCGGACCTCTACATCGCCCTGGGCATCTCCGGTGCCATCCAGCACCGTGCCGGCATGCAGACCGCCAAGACGATCGTGGCCGTGGACAAGAACGAGGACGCCGAGATCTTCGAGATCGCCGACTTCAGCATCGTGGGTGACCTGTTCGAGGTCGTCCCGCAGCTGATCGAGCAGATCCGCGCCCGCCGCTGACGCGGCAGACTCCGGGAGGACCACGCATGCCCAAGCAGCGGATGGCCGGGTACACGCCCTTGAAGGGCCGTACCCACGACGACGCCACGCCCCTGACCCAGGATCCCTCGCCTCAGCCTGTGGCCGAGGCCGGGCCTGAGGAGACGGTCGCCCCCGCCACCGCGGCGCCCGCCGTCGGTGACGGGGTGCCGTACGAGCAGCGTCAGCGCATGGCCGGCTACACCCCGTTCCGGGGCACCGCGCCGCAGGCGGTGACCGGCGGAGCCCAGGGCCGGGCCACCGCGGCGCCGGCCGCAGCACCGGCCGCAGCACCGGCCGCTGCAGAGCCCGCGGCTGAGCCGGACCGGACGGCCGCCGTTCAGACGCCGTCCCCGGGTGCCGCGGCCGCGGTTCCGGCCGCCGTGTCCGGCGTGCCCTACGAGCAGCGTCAGCGCATGGCCGGCTACACCCCGCTCAAGGGTGGCGCCCCCGCTGCACCGGTCGCTGCGACCACCGCTGCGGCCCCGCGCACCGAGGCCGCCGCTGCGGCGGAGGCCACCCCGCCCGAGCGGTCCGCCGCCTCGGCCGAGGGCGCAGGCACCGCCGTGGCGGGGACCGCCGCCGGCGTCGCCGCCGGTGGTGACCTGGCCGCGAGCGCGAACACTGACGCCCAGGCAGCGACTGACGCCCAGGCACCGGCCGCCCCCGTGGGACAGCGCATGAAGGGGTACACCCCGCTCAAGGGCCGCACCGCCGGTGCCGCGGCTCAGACGTCCGACGCGTCCGTGCAGGCCGCCCCGGCCGCGGCCGAGCCGCCTTCCAGCGCCCAGGCGCCTGCCCAGCAGGCTGCCGATGCGCAGCCCGGCCGCAAGCAGCGCATGGGCGCCGGTACAGCCGCCGCTGCCGGAGGCGTCGCAGCCGCCGGTGCCGCCGGTGCAGCGGCCGCCCATGGATCCGGCCAGGACACCCCGGCCGCCCCGAAGCATGCAGCCCAAGCCCCGCCGGGCACCGCGCACCAGGGCACCGCGCACCAGGGTTCCGCGCAGCAGGGTGCTGCGCAGCCCGCCGCGGCGACCTCTGCGGCCGCTCCGAAGGCGGCCGGCAAGCCTGCCGGAAGGCCGGCGGCGCAGCCCACGAAGAAGGCCGAGGGCGCCGAGCCCATGCCGCGGGGACGGAAGGTGCTCTGGGGAGCGCTGGGCGCCGTCGTCGTGGCCCTGGCACTGGTGTTGGCCGCCCGCGGCCTGCGCACCCTCGAGCCGGTGCAGGACTTCATCGCGCAGTATGACGGGCACACGGCCCAGCCGGAGTCCGCCCCGATCGGCATCCCGGCCTGGCTCGGCTGGCAGCACTTCCTGAACATGTTCCTGATGGTGCTGATCATCAGGACCGGCCTGCAGATCCGCTCGGAGCAGCGTCCGCCGGCGAACTTCACCCCGCGCAGGGACTCGCTGTTCTCCGCCAAGGGGAACACGCCGAAGAAGTACTCGATGACCATCTGGATGCACCAGGCCCTGGACGGGCTGTGGGTGCTCAACGGCCTGGTCTTCGTGATCCTGCTGTTCGTCACCGGCCAGTGGATGCGCCTGGTGCCGACGGACCCGTACGTGTTCCACCACGCCCTGTCCGCCGGCATCCAGTACATGTCCCTGGACTGGCCGTCGGAGAACGGCTGGGTCCACTACAACGCCCTGCAGATGATCACCTACACCCTCGTGGTGTTCGTCGCCGCCCCGCTCGCCGCCCTCACCGGCTGGCGCATGTCCTCCTGGTTCCCCACCGAGGCCAAGGCGCTCAACAGGGCGTTCCCGATGGAGGCCGCCCGCAGGGTGCACTTCCCGGTGATGCTGTTCTTCGTCGGATTCATCGTGGTCCACGTGTTCCTGGTGGTCTTCACCGGCTTCCTGGCGAACCTGAACCACATGTACACCTCGCGCGAGGCCACCGACGCCTGGGGTCTGGTGGTGTTCCTGGCGTCCGTGGCCGTCACCGCCGCCGCGTGGTTCTTCCTCCGCCCGCAGTTCGTGGCCCCGGTGGCCCAGCGGTTCGGCACCGTCGGCCGCTGACCCGGCGGGACAGACGAAGGGGCCCGAGCCAGGTGCTCGGGCCCCGCCGTCATGTCTGCGGCCGTCCCTGCGTGGTGCGACCGGCCGAGGCCGCAGCGGCGCAGGCGTCCGGGAGGATCAGCCGGCGGTCGCGTCCTCGAAGTCACCGGCGCTGCGGCGGAAGCGGGTCAGGATCTCGATCAGCGAGGTGACGTCCTCGTCGGACAGTCCCGTGTCCGCGAAGACCTCCGTGTTCAGCGCGGCCGCGGCCTTCGCGGTGAGCTCGCGGCCCTTCTCCGTCAGGGCGAGCAGGGTGGCGCGGCGGTCGCCCGGGTGCGGCTCGCGCGTCACGAGCCCGGCGGACTCGAGGCGGTCCACGGCGTTGGTCACGGAGGTCGGATGCACCTGCAGCAGGGCGCCGGCCTTGCTCATGGGCATGCGGCGCTCGCGGGAGAAGTCCAGCAGGGCCAGCAGTTCGAAGCGGGCGAACGTCAGCGAGAACGGCTTCAGCGCCTTGTGGGCCCGGGCCAGCAGGATCTGCTGCGCGCGCATGATCGAGGTCACCGCGGCCATCGGCGCGGCGACGTCGTCCCACCCCTGGCGCTCCCAGTTGCGGCGGGCCTCCGCGATGGGGTCGCGGTTCAGGGTCTGTCGGGTGCTGCTCATTCGCCCCATCCTAGGTGAGGGGACGAGGGTGCGCCCGCTCGGCGGGCCTCGGTCTCACGGTGCGGGCGTCGGTCATCGTCGCGCCTGCGTCCACCATGTGGAAACACCTCTTCCCGACGGCGCAGCCCCGCCTACTGTGATGCGCATCACGGAATGCTCCAATGTCCGACCTTCGAGGGCACGAGCAGTGATCATCGCACCTGACTAAGGGGACACCTCATGACCGCACACGCATCCCATCCCACAGCGGCCGAGCTTCAGGAGCAGGAGGTCAGCCCGCGCGAACGCCGCAAGGCACTCGTCGGGGCGACCGCCGGCCACCTGATCGAGTGGTACGACTACGGCGTCTACGGCTTCCTCGCCGTGTACGTCGGGGCCAACTTCTTCATCTCGGACGATCCGGTCGTCGGCCTGCTCTCGGCCTTCGCCGTCTTCGCCCTCTCCTTCTTCATCCGCCCGCTCGGCGGCCTGTTCTTCGGTCCGCTCGCGGACAAGATCGGCCGCCGCAGGACCCTCATGATCGTCCTCGGCGTCATGTGCGGCGCCACCATGTGCATCGGTCTGCTGCCGACCGCCCACTCGATCGGCGTCATGGCCCCGGTCCTGCTGGTCTTCCTGCGCATGATCCAGGGCTTCTCCGCCGGCGGCGAGATCTCCACCATCGCCGCCTTCGTCTCCGAGTTCTCCAAGAAGGGCGGCCGCGGCCTCGCGACCTCCACCCTGATGACCACCGCCGCCTCCGGCCTGATGATCGGTGCCCTCGTCGGCAACGGCATGGCCTGGGCCCTCGGTGCCGAGGCCATGCAGGACTGGGGCTGGCGCATCCCGTTCATCATCGCCGGCCCGCTGGGCGCGATCGCGATCTTCATCCGCATGCGCCTCGAGGACTCCCCGGAGTTCAAGCGCCTGCACGCCGAGAAGCGCACCGCCAAGGCCCCGCTGCGCGAGACCTTCCGCTTCCCGCGCCAGATCATGCTGGTCATGGGTGTGATCACCCTGCTGGCCTCGACCTTCTACCTGGTCATGACCTACCTGACCAGCTACTTCCGCGCCGTGCTGGAGCTGCCGGAGTCCTTCATCTTCGGGATGGTCCTGGCGACCGGCGTGCTCGCCGCCGGCTTCATGGCCGTCGGCGGGCACCTCTCGGACCGCGTGGGCGACCGCCGCATCATCCTGCTGGTCGGCCTGGTGATGACCGTGGCCTCCGTCTCGTGGTTCTTCCTCACCGCCCCGCACGCCGAGACCGGCATGGACATCGTCCCGGCTCTGATCGCCGTCGGCGTCTCGGTGGGCATCTACTGCGGCGTCCCGTACGCCACCATGACCGAGCTGCTGCCGACCCACGTCCGCTCCACCGGCATCGCCGTGGGTTACAACATCCCCGTCGCAGTCTTCGGCGGCTCCGCCCCGTTCGCGGCGACCTGGCTGATCGACCAGACCGGCGACCCCTCCTCCCCGCTGTGGTTCTTCGTGGCCACCGCCGTCGTCTCCCTGGTGTCCATCTTCTTCCTCCGTTCCGAGGACCTGCTGGGCCACGAGTCGCTCGCAGTCACCGGCTCGATGGAGACGATCGACACCGCGCAGGTCGCCGACGCCGTCGAGGCCGACATCAAGGGATGACCGTCTCCGCGGACCCCTCTGCCCGGCGCTGATAGGCTCCGAAGCAGGCAGTCCTCGGACGTCCAATCAATCGCCGCGTCCGGCCGGGCACCCGTTGCCCGGCCGGACACGCGTGAGGAAAGGTGAACTCCATGACCGACGCGCAGACCGCACAGCCCACCGACGAGCTGCTCATCGAGCAGAGGGGTCGCCTCGGCGTCCTCACGCTGAACCGCCCGAAGGCCATCAACGCCCTGACCTTCGAGATGGTCAAGGGCATCCGCGCGCAGCTGCTCGAGTGGAAGGACGACGACTCCGTCCAGACCGTCCTGGTCCGCGGCGCCGGCGATCGCGGCCTCTGCGCCGGCGGCGACATCGTGTCGATCTACCACTCCATCAAGGCCGGCGACGTCGCCGAGGGAGAGGAGTTCTTCGCCACCGAGTACGCCATGAACCACATGATCGGCGACTACCCGAAGCCGATCGTCGCCTTCCAGGACGGGATCGTCCTCGGCGGCGGCGTGGGCGTCTCCGGCCATGCCTCCCACCGCGTGGCCACCGAACGCACCCGCTGGGGCATGCCGGAGACCGGCATCGGCTTCGTCCCGGACGTGGGCGGCACCTATCTGATCTCCCGCCTGCCCTCCGAATTCGGCCTGCACGTGGGCATGACCGGCGAGCACATCACCGGGGCGGACGCGGTGGCCCTGGGCCTGTCCACGCACCACGTCTCCTCCGAGACCCTGGACGAGATCGCCGCCGCCCTCGAGGCCGAGAAGCCGGACGCCGTCCTGGAGCGCTTCGCCACCGAGCCGGGCGAGTCACCGCTCTGGCAGCAGCGCCCGTGGATCGACGAGTGCTACGCCAAGGACACCCCGGCGAAGATCATCGAGGCCCTGCGCGCCCGGGACGAGGAGGCCGCCCACAAGGCCGCCGACCGCCTGGAGAAGCTCAGCCCGACCGCCGTCTCGGTCACCCTGGCCGCCGTCCGCCGGGCCCGCCGCGCCAAGGACCTCGCCGCCGTGCTCAAGACCGAGTACCGCACCACCGCCGCACACCTGCGCGGCCACGACTTCGCCGAGGGCATCCGCGCCCTCCTGGTGGACAAGGACAAGAACCCGCAGTGGCGGCCGGCCACCCTGGACGAGGTGACGCCGGAGCTCGTGGAGTCGCACTTCGCCGAGCCGGAGACGGGTGACCTGACCCTCTGAGCCCCACCTCAGGCCCGGACCCGGCCACACGGCACAGGGGACGACGACGGACGGGAGCCTGCCGCCGTCGTCGTCCCCTGTCGTCTGCGGTGGGCTCGGTCAGCCGCGCGCCGCGCGGAAGGTGACCTGCACCTGCACCATCGGCTTGTCCACGACGGGGGAGCCGTCCTCGCCGAGGGGGACGAGCTCGACGTCCACGAACCGCAGCGAGCGGCCGGCGTGGCGGACACGGGTCATGGCGACCATGTCCCCCCGGCCCGGGCGCGTGTAGACGGTGCGGGCGGCCTGGACGTCGTAGCGAGCGCGGTCCGGCATCGCGCCCTGGGCGGCGAGGATCGCGCGGAGCATCATCGCGCCGCCGTGGACGGCGCCCTGCGGATTGTCCAGCTCCCGGTTCTCGCGGAAGCGCGCGCCCGGGACGAACTCGCCGGACTGGGCGGGCCGGGACGTGTCGTCCTGGACGGTGACGGAGTCCGGCTCCAGGCCGAGCAGGTCCGCCATGGGGACGCGGGTCTGCGGCCCCAGCGGCAGGCCGCCGTGGCGGACGAACGCCTCCATCGAGGCGGCGGGAGCGGCCGGCACGGCCTGGAACCAGCCGGTCGCCTCGGCCACGCGGTCGCCGTCGGCGTCCACGAGCCAGGCGCGGGCGGCGCCGCCGGCCTCGTCCACCGTCAGCGGGGTGTACCAGCACTCCATGCGGGGCTGGTCGGCCGGGTCGGCGTCCGCAGATGCGTCGAAGGCCGGCATCGGCTTGAGCACGTTGAGCGTGAGCTCCGTGGTGACGATGGCCTGCATGGCACCGGCGGCTGCGTGGTGCACGGCCACGGCGGTGGCGTTGTCCATCAGCACGGTGGCCGCGGCAGCGGTGGGGCGGCCGTCCAAGCCGATCGAGCTGGGCCCGGCGAGCATGTACCCCGGGTTCCAGTGGGCGCCCTCCTGCCGCACCTGCTCGTGGCGGCGCACGCCGAACAGCTGCTCCGTGCGGCCCTGCGGATGCGCACGGGGCCCGGTGTTCTCCGCGTCCTCGGCCGTGCGGCGGCCGCCGGGATCCGAGGTGCCGGCCATGATGTCGGGGATCGAATGTCCGTAGCTCACGGAGTGAACGGTAGCGGAAACGGCAGCGGGGACGCCCGGAAGGAGACGTCCCCGCCGCAGGCGGTGTGGAGCGTGCGGCTCAGCTCAGTAGAGCGTGCGGCTCAGCTCAGTAGGAGGAGTAGCCGTCCTCGGAGAGCGTGTGCTTCTCGTCGCCGGTGATCGGCGGGTTGAAGATCGAGACCAGGTGCATGTCCTCGGTCTCGCCGCCGCGCAGCTCGTGCGGGTCGTGTTCGTCCAGCACGTAGATGGTGCCGGGGGTGATCTCGTGGACGGTGCCGTCCTTCTCCACCACCGAGCCGGAGCCGGAGATGCAGTAGCAGGCCTCCAGGTGGTTGCGGTACTCGAGCTTGGAGGCGGTGCCCTGCTTCACGATCGTGTGGCAGACGGCGAAGCCCATGTTGTCCTTCTCCACCAGCAGGCGGTCGGACGTGCCGCCGCCCCACTCGACGGTCTCGGCCTGCCCTCGGTTGCGCGTGAACATCTGCGGATTCGCTCCTTCGACGGATCGGGTGTGCGGGTCCGGGCGCCTGCCAGCCGCTCGCCGCGCGGTCTGCCCGGTCTGCGGGCGGCCGAGGGAACCCAGTGCTCCGACCGTAGGCAGATCCCGGCGGCGGTTCCCACCCCTGGTCTGCGCCCGTCGCCGGCCGGTCAGCCGAGGGAGAGGCCGGGGCCCAGGAGCCAGGCGCCGGCGCCGCCGACTGCCACGGCCACCGCCGTGCTCGCCGCCCCGAGGACGAGGGGGCGCGGCCCGACCTGCACGATCGAGCGCAGGTGCACACCCAGGCCCAGCGTGGCCATCGCCGTGGCCAGGAGCAGCTGCTGGACGGCTGCCGCCGCATCCAGCACCCCTGCCGGCAGCAGGCCGGTGGAGCGTAGCAGCATCGCCGCCACGAACCCCAGCACGAACCACGGGACCAGGGGAGGGCGGGAGGCGGAGGCGGCCAAGCCGTCGTCGGGAAGGGCGGACGAGCGGGCGTCCCGGCGTCGCTGGGCGGCGGCGAGCGAGGCCATGACCGGCGCGAGCATGACCACGCGGGCCAGCTTCACCGTCACCGCCACGGACAGCGCGGCCGAGCCCACCAGGCCGCCGGCGGCCACCACCTGGGCGACCTCGTGCGTGGACGCGCCGATCCACAGGCCGGCGGCCTCCTCGGACAGGCCGAACGCCCCGGTGGCCAACGGCATGAGCGGGATCATCAGGGTGCCGAAGAGCACGACGAGGCCGATGGCGGTGGCGGCCATCTCCCGGCGGGCACGGACCACCGAGTCTGCGGCGGCCACGGCGGCGGCGCCGCAGATGGAGAAGCCGGACGCCACGAGGGCGATGAGGTCCCACGGCAGGCGCAGGGCACGGCCGAGCGCGAGCGTGGCAGCGAAGGTGATCCCGACGGCCGCCACGACCAGGCCGATCACGCCCCAGCCGAGCGCGAGGACGTCTCCCAGGGCCAGCTGCAGGCCGAGCAGGACGATGCCCGTGCGCAGGACGGGCTTGGCGGCGAAGGCGATCCCGGGGGAGAGGCGCTCCGGGACCGCGGCGAGGTTGCGCCAGGCCATGCCCGCCAGGATCGCCAGCAGCAGCGGGCTCAGCGCAGGGGCCCACGGGCGGACCAGCGCGGAGAGGCCCACCGCCACGGCGCCCAGGGCCAGGCACACGAGCAGGCCGAATGCGCGGGAGGCAGGGGTGGAGGCAGCAGTGGTCACGGGCGCACTCTAGCCCCGCGGCCGATCCGAGTGACCCGGCACACGCTCTGTGGGATACTGGCACCACGTCGCAATCGCCCTGTGCGGGAGAGCGTCGGCGCGTCTGCGGAGACACCCCGGACGTCAGCCGGCCGCCGAAGGAGCAAGACCTCCCCGGGAATCTCTCAGGCACCCGTACCG
Source organism: Micrococcus lylae (assembly GCF_900163825.1). NCBI lineage: Bacteria > Bacillati > Actinomycetota > Actinomycetes > Micrococcales > Micrococcaceae > Micrococcus > Micrococcus lylae. The sequence goes on from NZ_FUKP01000060.1 coordinate 17,023, forward strand.
CGCAGGGGAAGGACGCTCTGGAAAGCACGCAGGATCCGCCGACCCCGGACCGGAGGACTGCGTCACCGACGGTGCAAGCCCGCCGCAGGCGGGTGGAAACTCTCAGGTCAATGACAGAGCGGGGAGGTGAATGATCATGCCGCACCGGCAGGACCCCTCGGAGGTACCCGTGACCAGCACCCATCCGACCGCAGACGAGACCACGGCGCTGCCGCAGTCCGCGCACGAGCCGCGGGACACCGCCTCGGCGCCGTTCGTCGACCGCCACATCGGGCCGCGCGCCGACGACGCCGCGCACATGCTCGAGGTGCTCGGCCTCGACTCCATCGACCAGCTCGTGGACAAGGCCGTCCCCCCGGTCATCCGCATGGAGGGCGGCCTGGACCTGCCCGCCCCGCTCACCGAGTCCGCCGTGCTCGAGCAGCTGCGCGAGATCGCCGGCCGGAACGTGATGAAGACCCAGATGATCGGCCAGGGCTTCTACGACACCGTCACCCCCGGCGTCATCCTCCGCAAGGTGCTGGAGAACCCGGCCTGGTACACCGCCTACACCCCGTACCAGCCCGAGATCTCCCAGGGCCGCCTCGAGTCCCTGCTGAACTACCAGACGATGGTGCAGGACCTCACCGCCCTGCCGATCGCCAACGCGTCCCTGCTGGACGAGGCCTCCGCCGTGGCCGAGGCCGTCCTCCTGATGCATCGCGCCAACAAGAGGAAGGGCAGCGGCGTCACCCTGCTGGACGCCGACCTGTTCCCGCAGACCCTCTCCGTGGCGCAGCTGCGTGCCGACGCCGTGGGCATCGAGGTCCACGTGGCGGACCTGTCCGCCGGCATCCCGGAGGACGTCAAGGCCGTCGTCGAGGAGAAGGGCCTGTGCGGCATCGTCCTGCAGCAGCCCGGCGACTCCGGCCGCCTGCACGACCACACCGCCGTGATCGCCGAGGCCAAGGAGGCCGGCGCCCTCGTCACCGTGGCCGCGGACATCCTCGCCCTCACCCTCATCACCCCGCCGGGCGAGCAGGGCGCGGACATCGCCGTCGGCTCCACCCAGCGCTTCGGCGTCCCGCTGTTCTTCGGCGGCCCGCACGCCGCCTACATGGCCGTCCGCGAGGGCATGCAGCGCTCCCTGCCGGGCCGCCTCGTGGGCGTCTCCCACGACGACGCCGGCAAGCCGGCCTACCGCCTCGCCCTGCAGACCCGCGAGCAGCACATCCGCCGCGAGAAGGCCACCTCCAACATCTGCACCGCCCAGGCGCTGCTGGCCATCACCGCCTCCATGTACGCCGTCTACCACGGCCCGGCCGGCGTCGCCCAGATCGCCCGCCACGCCCACCGTCAGGCGCACCGCCTCGCCACCGCGCTCGCCGGCGCCGGCGTGAAGGTCGTCCACGAGGCTTACTTCGACACCCTCACCCTCGAGGTGCCGGGCGCCGCGGAGCAGATCCGCGCCGCCGCCGAGGACAACGGCGTGAACGTGCGCGTGGTGGACGCGGACACCGTCCGCGTGGCCTGCGACGAGACCACCGTGGACGAGGACCTCGCCGCGGTGCTCGCCGCCTTCGGCGCCGATGCCTCGGCCCTGCCGGCGCCCTCCCACGAGGGCGCCGTGGCCGCCCCGGCCATCCCGCAGGAGCTGCTGCGCACCTCGGAGTACATGACCCACCCGGTCTTCAACACCCACCACTCCGAGACCCAGATGCTGCGCTACCTGCGCCGCCTCTCCGGCTACGACCTCGCCCTGGACCGCACGATGATCCCGCTGGGCTCGTGCACCATGAAGCTCAACGCCACCGCGGAGATGGAGGCCATCTCCTGGCCGGAGTTCTGCTCCATCCACCCGTACGCCCCGGCCCACCAGACCGAGGGCTGGAGGTTCCTCATCGAGGACCTCGAGGCGAAGCTGTCCGAGATCACCGGCTATGCCGGCGTCTCCGTGGCACCGAACGCGGGCTCGCAGGGCGAGTTCGCCGGCCTCTGGGCCATCCGCCGGTTCCACATGGACAACGGCGAGGGCGAGCGCGACATCTGCCTCATCCCGGCCTCCGCGCACGGCACCAACGCGGCCTCCGCGGTGCTCGCCGGCCTCAAGGTGGTGGTGGTGGCCACCGCGGAGGACGGCACCATCTCCGCCGAGGACCTGGACAAGAAGATCGCCGCCAACGAGGGCCGCATCGCGGCCATCATGATCACCTACCCCTCCACGCACGGCGTGTACGACGCCGACGTGCGCGAGGTGTGCGACAAGGTCCACGCCGCCGGCGGCCAGGTGTACATCGACGGCGCGAACCTCAACGCCCTGGTCGGGCTGGCCCAGCCGGGACGCTTCGGCGGCGACGTCTCCCACCTGAACCTGCACAAGACCTTCTGCATCCCGCACGGCGGCGGCGGCCCGGGCGTGGGCCCGGTGGCCGTGGGCGAGCACCTGGTGAAGTACCTGCCGTCCCGCGAAACGCTCATGACCGCGGCCCCGCACGGCTCCGCCGGCGTGCTGCCGATCTCCTGGGCCTACCTGCACCTCATGGGAGCCGAGGGCCTCACCAAGGCCACCGGCCACGCCCTGCTCGGTGCGAACTACATCTCCCGAAGCCTGGCGGAGCACTACCCGACCCTCTACACCGGCGAGGGCGGCCTGGTGGCCCACGAGTGCATCCTCGACCTGCGCGAGCTCACCGCGAAGCACGGCGTGACCGCGGAGGACGTCTGCAAGCGCCTCATCGACTACGGCTTCCACGCCCCGACCCTGGCCTTCCCGGTGGCCGGCACCCTCATGGTGGAGCCGACCGAGTCCGAGGACCTGGGGGAGCTGGACCGCTTCATCGAGGCGATGATCTCCATCCACGGCGAGATCGTGGAGACCACCCCGGAGACCCTGGCCGACTCGGTCCTGCGCAACGCGCCGCACACCGCGGCCGTCCTGACCGGCGACGAGTGGGACCGCTCCTACTCGCGCTCCCAGGCCGGCTACCCGGTGGCCTCCCTGCGCCAGGACAAGTACTTCCCGCCCGTGGGCCGCATCGACGGCGCGTACGGCGACCGCAACCTGGTCTGCTCGTGCCCGCCGCCGGAGGCCTTCGAGGAGGAGACCGACGCGACCGCCACCGCGGACGCCTGAGAGGAGACCACCATGTCCGAGAACCTGCGCAACTCCCCGCTGCACGCCGTCCACGAGGCCGCCGGCGCCTCCTTCACCGACTTCGGGGGCTGGAACATGCCGCTGAAGTACGGCTCCGAGCTCGCCGAGCACAAGGCCGTCCGCTCCGCCGCAGGCATCTTCGACCTGTCCCACATGGGCGAGGTCCGCGTGACCGGGCCCGAGGCCGGCGAGATGCTCGACTACGCGCTGTCCAGCGTCATGTCCACGCTCAAGCCGGGCCGTGCCAAGTACAGCCTGTGCCTGACCGACGCCGGCACGGTCCTGGACGACCTCATCGTCTACCGCATGGACGACGGCGCCGAGGGCTCCGTCCCGGAGTACCTGGTGGTGCCCAACGCCGGCAACGCCGCCTCCGTGTACACCGCCCTCGCCCAGCGCGCCTCCGGCCGCGACGTCACCGTCACGGACGAGTCCGCGGACACCTCCCTGGTGGCCGTGCAGGGCCCGCAGGCAGAGCAGATCCTGGCCCAGGCCATGCCGGCCCACGTCCAGGAGCTGGCGGAGCTGAAGTACTTCGCCCACATCACCCTGGCGCTGCCGACCGGCGCGGGCGACGTGGAGGTCCTCGTGGCCCGCACCGGCTACACCGGCGAGGACGGCTTCGAGCTGTTCGTGCACGCCGGCTCCCCGGAGGAGGCCGGCGACCGCGGCTCCGCCGTGTGGAACGCCGTGGTGAAGGCCGCCGAGGCCGCGGGCGTCGAGCTGACCCCGTGTGGCCTGGCCTCCCGCGACTCGCTGCGCCTCGAGGCCGGCATGCCGCTCTACGGCAACGAGCTGGACAACGCGCACCAGCCGCACGCCTCCGGCGTCTCCTTCGCCGTCCCGGCGTCCAAGGAGGCCGACTTCGTGGGCAAGTCCGCGCTCCAGGGCAAGGACGAGGTGTCCCAGGTGCTCGTGGGCCTGAAGGGCGCCGGCCGCCGGGCCGCCCGCCACGGCTACGCGGTGCAGGACACCGAGGGCAACGTGATCGGCGAGGTCACCTCCGGCGCCCCGTCCCCGACCCTCGGGCACCCGATCGCCATGGCCCGCATCGACCGCGCCTTCGCGGCCGAGGGCACCGAGCTGCTGGTGGACCTGCGCGGCCGCGGCGAGTCCTTCTCCGTGGTGCCCCTGCCGTTCTACCGCCGCGAGCGCTGAGCACGTGCTGAACTCGGCACAGTGACGACGGTCCGCCGTCTCGGGCTCCGAGCCTCCTTCGCTAGGATGGGTCTCCGAGCCGGGGCGGCGGGCCTCGTCCGCGTCCGGGCTCGACCGTCCATCGTCCACTGTCAGGATCCTCCGCATGACTCATGTCGCCTCCCGCGCCCGGGTGTCCAAGAAGGCGTTCGTCGTCTTCGCCGTCGTGGCGCTGACCATGATCCTGCTGGCCGTCATGGTGATGTTCCGCGGTATGGTCGACGAGGGCCGCCGCATGCAGATCGTGGAGGTCGTGGACGGCACCACCGTCAAGATCAACGCCCACGGGGAGGAGAAGCTCGTCAAGATGGCCGGCCTGACCGCCGGTCCCCGCAACCCGGACGGCCTGCGGGTCGGCCCGGCGCTCTGCATGGGCGAGAAGTCCTATGTGTGGCTGCGTGACCGCCTCGTCGCGGGAGCGACCGCGGTGGTGGACATCGAGGAGGTCGACGGCGAGGAGTACGCCACCTTCCGCATGGCCGGCGAGGACGTCAACCTGGCGATGATCGAAGAGGGCATGGCGGCCCCCACCGGCATCGGTGTGGGTGAGGCCGAGGCCTCCGAGATGCGGTCCGTGAACGAGAAGGCGTACACGCGCAACATCGGCCTGTACGACCTCGAGGAGCGCTGCACCGTCAACAGCGAGCTCTACGAGGCCGAGTACGCCCTGGACGTCATCTCAGACGACGTGGAGCCGTCCATCGCCAAGATCGACGAGAAGTCCGTCGAGCTGGGGCAGGCCGTGGACAACGTCCGTCTGGTGCAGGAGGACATCCACAACCTCGACCCGGAGGGCACGGACTTCGTGAACACCGTCTGGGGCCCGTCCAAGGATCTTCTGGTGGCCGAGGCGGACGAGATCGCGGACCGCGGCATGAAGCGCCTGCGCGATCTCAACGACCGCCGCAACGAGATCTACTCGCGCTGAGTCGCCGCATCTACTCGCGCTGAGCCGGCGCATCTACTCGCGCTGAGCCAGCGCATCTACTCGCGCTGAGCCGGCGCATCTACTCGCGCTGAGCCGGCGCCGGGGTCCGCCGCCCCTGTCCGGACCCGCTTCACGACGTCGGCGCGTCACCGTCCGAAGGTGACGCGCCGACGTCGTGGGTGTGGCCTCCGGCGCCGTGCCGGAGGAGGCAGGTCAGTCGAGGGAGAGGGTGACCAGGCCCAGCTGCGCGGAGCGGATGATGGCCTGGACGCGGTCTCGGACCTCGAGCTTGTCCAGGATGCGGGTGAAGGTGGCCTTCACGGTGGACTCGGACAGGTGCAGGCTCTGGGCGATCTCCGTGTTGGACTGGCCGCGGGCGAGCAGGCGCAGCACGCCGAGTTCGCGCTCGGTGAGGTCGGAGCCGTCCGGGTCGCCGGGACGCACCGGCCGGGTGCCGACGCCGGGACCGTCCTCCTCGATGGCTGTGAGCAGCTTCTTCGTGACCGTGGGGGAGAGGACGGACTCGCCACGGTGCACGGCGTGGATGGCGCTCAGGATGGAGGCCGGCTCGGCGTCCTTGACCATGTAGCCGGCGGCGCCGGCGCGCAGGGCGGGGACGAGGTAGTTCTCCGAGGTGAAGGTGGTGATGGCCAGGACGCGGATCTCGGGGTGGTCGCGGGCGATGTGGCCGGTGGCCTCCACGCCGTCCATGACCGGCATCTGCATGTCCATGAGGACGACGTCCGGGGTGGTGGCGTCGCAGGCCTCGAGGGCCTCCGCGCCGTTGGCGGCGACGCCGATGCAGCTCATGCCGGGGGCCGAGTCCACGAGGGTCTTGAGGGCCCCGCTCATGAGCGGCTGGTCGTCCACGATGAGCACGCGAAGATTCTGGGTCACCGCATCAGCGTAGAACACGCGCGGGTGTAGCGCGGATCACAGTGCGCTTTTCACAGGCAGACATATGGGATGCGGTGTTCTCACAGGAAAAAGTATGGAGTGCGGGGTTTCCTGTGAATCTGCGCTCTGTGGTGTTCAGGCCTGGCGCGGTGTGTGAGCTGCATCCCATAATGCTGGACATGAAGACTCGTACCTTCGCTGCCAGCATCCTGACCGCTGCCGCCCTGTTCACCATGGCTCCCGCCGCCTCCGCCGCGCCGACCGGCACCGGCTCCGACGTCGCCGAGACCACCGGCTTCGCCAAGGGCACCCGAGACTACTTCTGCTTTAACTTCGGCATGTTCTGCGACTGATCGTCCGGCATACCGGAACGGGTGACTTCGACCGGGACGATCGACCTCACCCCCGCTGAACCGTCGCCTGCGAAGGCGCCGGTTCAGCGGGGGTGGCGTCGCTTCTGGGATGCACGCCAGTGCAGTCCCTGGTATCTGGGGATCGTCAGCATCCTCGTGGTGCTGTCGATCTCGTCCGACCTCGTCTCTGAGGTCACGGAGCTGGAATCGGCTGAGCGCCAGGACAGGTACGTCCTGATCCTGGGTCTGCTGGCGGCGGCCTTCCTGCTGCAGTGGGTGTCCACCACGGTGGCGTTCACTGCTCTTCTGCCCGTCTATTTTCTGGCGCGAACGGGCGGGGAGACCCTTCCCATCCTGCTGTACGGCACTCTGATCGTCAGTGCCGTCGTGGCGACGGCCAATGCGCTGTTCAGTGTCATCGCCAGCGTGCTGGCGCTGGGGTGGGCCGTGCTCTTTCCGTCTCTGCTGCATCAGCCGGCATCGACGATCTGGTTCTCGGTGATCATCTCGGTGCTGGGCATCGGCGTGGGGCTCTTTGTCCGATTCGCCTGGATGCGCCGCGAGGCAGACGCCCTCAAGATCCAGGAGGCCCGCCGGCAGGCGCTGGAGGCCGCGCTGCGTGAGCGGCGGGTCCTCGCCCGAGACCTGCATGACATCGTGGCGCACAACCTCACGATCATCTCGATGCAGGCGCGTACCGCGCAGTTCGTCGGCACGGACGAGGCCGCGCGTCAGGCGCTGGACGTGGTCGGCAGCTCCGCCAAGGATGCGCTGGTGGACCTGCGGCGCATGCTCGCGCTGATGCGCGAGGAAGGCGTGGTGGGGGATCAGGCGCAGCCCGGCCACTCCGGCTCGGAGTCGAGCACCTCGGTGGACATCGACCTCGGCGTCTCCCGGGTCTCCCACGAGCTCATGGAGCTGGGCTTCACCGTGCGCGCGGACGTCCGGCTGGAGGGGAGAGCGGTCCCCTTGGGCACCCAGAGCACGCTCTACCGCGTGCTCCAGGAGGCCACCAGCAACATCGCCAAGCACGGGGACCGCAGCGAGCCGGTGCAGATCTCCGTCGGATTGGAGGGGGCGGACGCGGTCCTGCGGGTCTCCAACGCGATCGAGCGCCGGCCCCAGAGCAGGAAGGGGCGCGGCGGACAGGCCTGGAACTCCTCCGGCGTCGGACTCAACTCGATGCGCGAGCGCGTCTCCGCCTTCGGCGGCACGTTCAGTGTGGGGCCGGAGGGGGATCAGTGGCGGCTCGTGGCCGCCGTTCCCGCAGGTGATCCCGAGGACATGTGACGCATGGCACACTGGCCGCGAAAGTGTAGACAAAAGTCCACTACCGGTCCGGCTGTGGCCCCGACTACAGTGGAAAGTGCCCCAAGAGACGGTGCACAGTGCAGGACGACACCGACCGGAACAAGCCTGAGGGGATGCGGGCCCGGGAGGACGTTCTAGGAGGAAGGCGGCGGTCGCAGACCGCCGCCTTCCTTCTCTCTGCACGACGTGCAGTGCTGCAGGCCTGCGGCACGATCACCTACATGTGAGGCCTCGCCTCGTCGCCGGGGTCCGGCCGCTGTAGTGGCCGGACCCCGGCGATACGCCTGCCCAGGGCTGCACGCCCCGTGGCAGGCAGGCACGCCCTGGACGGGTCAGGCGGCCGCCTGACCCGGATGCTGGTCCACGCCCGAGCCACCTGCCTCGTCCGGGCCGCCGACGACCTTCACCAGCGGACGGGCGGCCACGCGTCCCAGGCCCATGAGGATGCCGGCCGGGAAGCCGATGACCGGGATGAGCATCGGCAGGATGCCGCCGGCGCCCTGGGTCAGCACCACCAGGCCGTACAGCATGCCCACCAGGGCGTAGGCGAGCACGTGCACCCACTGGTTGAGCACGTGGCGGAACGCCCAGTTCACCAGCAGGCACAGCGGCAGGCCGACTACCAGGCCGGCCAGGCCCACCACGGTGAGCAGCGGTGTCAGGCTGCCGAACTCCTGCAGGCTCGGGATGAGCGCCAGCACGAGCACGAGCGCCGCCATCAGCAGGTTCGGGACCAGCCAGGCCACCAGAAACCCGTAGATGCTCATGTGCAGGCGCGGGCGCGGCCCTGCGGCGGCTCGGGCGGCCTTGCGGCGGGCACGGGCGGTGCTCTTCACCGGGGCGGGAGTGGTCATGGCGGGGCGACTCCGAAGTCAGTGGACACAGCGGGCGGCTCCCCACTCTAGTCACCCGGCCTGACCCGGACCTGAGTGCGGCGTCAGCCCTCCGCGCCGTCCACGGCGAAGGCCAGCTCCTCCGGGGACGGCCAGCTCTCCAGGGTGGCGCGGGCCTGCCAGGCGTCGTCCGAGTCCTGGTCCACCGGCTCGACCACGAGGGCACCGAGCTCGCCGTCCACCACGCACAGGCGCACCTCGAACTCCTGGCCCTCGTGGGTGAAGCGGCCGCGCACGGGCCAGGTGAAGTCGTGCGGAACGGCGCGCACCAGCGGGGTCTCGGCGTCGACCACCAGCGGCAGCCAGTCGGTGAATTCGACGCCCGGCTCCTGCTCCACGGCCTTCGTGTGCGCCAGCTGGGCGCGCAGTGCGGCCTGGCCCGGCAGAGCGGCGCCCTCGGCCAGGGCCGGGTCCAGGAGGGTCTCCAGCAGCACGCGGGCGGCGGCCGGGACCGGGACCGGTGCGAGTCCGTCCTCATCCTCGGGCATGTCGTCCATGAAGCGCAGCAGGGCACCCTGCTGCACGGCGTCGCGGTGGGTGCGGCGGGCGGCGGCATTGCCCAGCAGGGCGGCGGCCACGCCGAGCACGGCCATGGCCGCGCGCGGATGCGTCAGGCCGGCCCTCTGGGCCAGACCGGTGGCGCCGACCTTCTCCAGCAGGTCCATGCTCTTGGCGTCCCACTTCGCGTAGACGGCCGGGGCCAGGGCCACGAGCCCGCCGGCGGCAGCGCCTCCGGCCAGACCCATCAGGCCGTTGCGCAGGCGGGTGGTGAAGCGCGGGGTCACGCCGGCGGCGAGGGCACCCACGTCCATCGCGGCCCGGAGCTCAGCTGCGCCGTAGACGCCGGTGGCGGCGGCGATGATCCGGTTCACCGTCCTGCGCTCCCGTGCGTCCCCCTCCGAGGGGTCCAGCAGGCTGAGGGCCCCGAGACCCGCGGCGGCGAGCAGGCCGTAGCTGCGGCTGCCCGGGCGCAGGAAGCCGGGGCGGGTGGCCCGCTTCGGCAGATACGCGGCCGCCTCGCCGGACATCGGGGCGTGGGCGAACATTCCGAACTCGGTGGTCTTCATGCCTCCATCCTCTCTGGAAAGTCCGCGCTTGTCGCCTTGAAGTCCGCGCCTGTCGCCATGCGCGGAGCCGGCGCTCTCCCGGAGCCCTCGTTCCGATCCGGAGCCGGCGAGACGCTCTCCGGATCGGAACGAGGGCTCTGAGGGGAGAGGGCTCAGCTCCGTCCGATGTAGGCCAGCAGACCGGCCAGGGCGGCGCGGTGCCCGGCCTCGAGGGTGGGCGCCATGACGGGCCCGAAGGCGGGGTGATGGTTCACCGGGTACTGCTCCGGGTCGCCCTGGAAGCCGCCGAAGTGCCAGTACACGAGGGGGACGCCGATGGCGTCGGCCAGGGCGCCCACGTCCTCCGAGCCCATGAACGGGGCGGCGGAGGTGACCTGCTCTGCGCCGAGCTCGGCGCGCAGGGCGGCGGTGACGCGCTCGGAGTGCCCGGGATCGTTGTAGCAGCGGGGGAACGTGCTGATCGGCTCGACGGTCGGTTCCGGGGCGCCGGAGGCGGCGGCCTCGGCCTTCACGATGCGCTCCACGGCCGCCACCACCTGGTCCCGACGCACGGGGGTGAAGGTGCGGATGTTGAGCTCGATGGTCGCCTCGGCGGGGATGATGTTCTCCTTCAGGCCGGCGTGGAACGTGCCGACCGTGACCACGGCGGACTCGCGCGGGTCCACCTCGCGGGAGACCACGGTCTGCAGCCGGGCCACCGCGTGGGAGGCCATCACGATGGGGTCGATGCTGTCCTGCGGCTGAGAGCCGTGCGCCTGCTTTCCGTGGAAGGTCACCCGCAGGGAGTCGGCCAGGGCCATGGCGGTGCCGGGGATGACGTAGACGCTTCCGGCCTCCAGCGGCATGACGTGCTGGCCCAGGACGACCTCCGGCCGCGGGGCACGGTCCCAGAGGCCGTCCGCGACCATCGCCGCGGCGCCGGCTCCGGTCTCCTCGCCCGGCTGGAACACGAACACCACCGTGCCCTGCCAGGTCTCCGGCGCCTTCACCAGCTGCCGTGCGGCGGTGAGCGCTCCCATCACGTGCGTGTCGTGGCCGCAGCCGTGCATCACCGGGACGTCCCTGCCGTCCGCGAGGGTGCCGCGGGCGGTGGACGCGTAGTCCAGCCCCGTGTCCTCGAGGATCGGCAGCCCGTCGAAGTCCGCGCGGAACGCGACCGTGGCCGCCTCCGGGGACTCCGGGTGCCGCAGGATGCCGACCACGCCGGTGCCGCCGCAGCGGAAGTGCTCGACGCCGATCTCGTCCAGCTGCCGCTCGATCCAGGCGGCGGTCTCATGCTCCTGCATCGACAGCTCCGGGTGGCGGTGCAGGTGGACGTAGTCCGCGTGCATGCGCTCGCGCTCGGCGTCGGTCAGCCGCAGGGCCTGCGGCAGGCAGGTGGGGGTCGGCAGGGGAGCGGCGGTGTCGGTCGGGGAGGTCATGGGGTCCTCTCGTCGGCGATGGCGGCATGACGAAGCCCTCGTTCCGATCCGGAGCGCGTGCGGGGGGCTCCGGATCGGAACGAGGGCAACATGGGCGGGGGAGACAGAGGTCAGCCCTGGCGCAGGCCGCCCTGCCACAGGGCGGCGAACGGGGTGTTGCCGTCCACCGCCTGGCGGATGCCGGCGGTCACGAAGGCCTTGGCGCGCCGCGCAGCCTCCAGCGGGGTGGCGCCCTTGGCCAGCTCGGCGGTCACGGCGGCGGCCAGGGAGCAGCCGGCGCCGGAGACGCCCGCGGTGCCGATCTTCGGCTCGGAGAGGACCTCCACGGTCTCGCCGTCCACGAACACGTCCACCGCGTCCGGACCCTCGAGGTGCATGCCGCCCTTGGCGAGCACGGCGGCGCCGGAGACCTCGTGGATCTTCTTGGCGGCGGCGATCAGGTCGTCCACGGTCTTCACGGTCATGCCGGAGAGCTGCTCGGTCTCGAAGTGGTTCGGGGTGGTGAAGGTCGCCAGCGGCAGCAGCTCCGCCTTCAGCGCCTGGTCGGTGTCCAGCGCGTGGCCGGCCTCCTGGCCCTTGCAGATCAGCACCGGGTCCAGCAGCACGTGGTCCCACTCCTGGGACTTGAGGGCGCCGGCGGTGGTGCGGATGACCTCCGGGGAGCCCTGCATGCCGAGCTTCACGGTCTTCAGGGTGCCCTCGTAGTCCTTCTGGACAGCCTCGAGCTGGTCCGCGATGACCTCGGTGGGCACCGGGAAGAAGCGGTGGTTCCAGTCGTCCTTCGGGTCGAAGGAGACGATGCAGGTCAGGGACACGATGCCGAACACGCCCAGCTCCTGGAACGTCTTCAGGTCGGCCTGGGCGCCGGCACCGCCGGTGGCCTCGGAACCGGCGATGGTGAGTGCGATGGCGGGGCGCTCCGTGCGCGCGATCACGTCAGACATGAGGTCGATGCTACTCCCGTGGCGGCTGTGCCCTCACCCGCGCCCGTCACAGATGTCAGGTGCCCGGGTCCGCTGGGATTCCGCCGTGGGCGGAGCCGCCGTGCTGGCGCGCTCCCGGCCTGATCGGCCAGAGTGGACGCATGATCCTGATCAACCTGAAGTTCACCGTCAAGCCCGAGCTCGCCGACCAGTGGATGGACGCCGTCGCGAAGTACACCGCAGACGTCCGCAGCGAGGAGGGCAACATGTTCTTCGAGTGGTACCAGCCGGTGGAGGGCGAGAAGAACGAGTACTTCCTGCTCGAGGGCTTCACCGACGAGGGCGCGAAGGCCCATGTGGAGTCCCCGCATTTCCAGGAGGGCATCGACGCCATGAAGCCGCTGCTCGCCAAGACCCCGCAGATCATCTCCGAGCAGATCTCGGCCGACGGCTTCGGTCCGATGGGGGAGATCCAGATCGACGAGTGAGCCTTCCGGCCCGCTGAACTCCGGCTGAGCCCGTCTCAGCTCTCCAGGGCGGCCCGCACCGATGCCAGCACGGCGTCCGTGTCGGGCCGCCCTTCGTCCACCGTCACGACGACGGTCCTCACCCGGGCGGCGTCGGCCGCCGGGCTCGGGGGTCGGGTCAATGCCCGGACCAGGCCGGTCAGGTCTTCGGCGAGCCGCTCCTCGGCGTCGGCGGCGTCCGGCAGAACGCCGGTCTCGGCGCCCTCCCGCAGCCAGCCGCGCAGCGCCGCGTTGTGGACGGCCACGGCGGCGCCGGCCAGGCCGAACGCCGTGGCGTCCCCGCCGGGCAGCGTCTCCGGCCGGCCCCGCAGCCAGCGGGCGAAGAGCCGCTCGTAGCCGTGCGAGCTCAGCAGTTCCCGGTTCCGCAGCGCCTTGGACTGCCGCAGCAGCCGGTACCGGGCCTGCGCCTGTGCCGGGTCCGCGGCATGGTGCCGGAACACCCGCAGCACGGCCTCCACGAGCGCGTCCGCGGTGGCCTCGGGGCCCGGGCTCGCTCCGTCCAGGAACTCTTCGAGCTCCTCGAGCAGCACCGCATGGTCGTGGAAGACCACGTCCTCCTTGGAGCCGAAGGTGCGGAAGAACGTGGCTCGGCTGACGCCGACCGCAGCGGCGAGGGCGTCCACGGTGGTGGCGTCCCAGCCCTGCTCGTCCAGCAGGCGGATGAGGGCGGGCGTGTGCGCGGCGAGCCTCTTGTTCATGTCGACGATCATACGCAGTCTGATACGGCGTCTCACTTGACCTGAAACTCAGTCTCATACGATGCTGGATCCAGCATCCCGCGCCGGACAGGCGGAGGCGAGCGGCCGTCGTCGTGAGGCTCCGCGCACCGTGAGGCCCCCGCCGCACGGACCCGGCGCTCCACCTCCCACCGAGAGGACCTGCCATGACCGAGCAGCTGCCCACCGCCGAACCCGAGTACGACATCACCGGTCCCCTGGACACGGACGCCTACGCGATCTTCGAGGACATCGACGAGCAGGACCTCGTCCTCTTCAAGGCCGCACGCGCCTACCTCACCCCCGAGGTCCAGAAGACCCTCCAGGACGCCTGGGACAAGGGCGAGTACCCCACCGGGCTGATCCCGGGACTGGCCGAGGCGGACCTGCTGCGTGACGGCGTCGAGGTCGAGGGCAAGCCCACCTACTCCCGCCTCGCCTCCGGCCTGGCCACCATGGAGCTCTCCCGCATCGACGGCTCGCTGTCCACCATCGTGGGCGTGCAGGGCGGACTGGCCATGCGCTCGATCCAGATGTGCGGTTCCGACGAGCAGAAGGCCACGTACCTGCCGAAGATGGCCGCCGGCGAGCTCTACGGCGCGTTCGCACTCACCGAGCCCACCCACGGCTCCGACTCCGTCTCCCTCGAGACCACCGCGACCCCCGTGGACGGAGGCTGGAGGATCAACGGCCACAAGAAGTGGATCGGCAACGGCGCCGCCGGCGGCATCACCGTCACCTGGGCCCGCTCCACCGAGGACGGCCAGGTCAAGGGCTTCATCGTCCACCAGGACACCGAGGGCTACACGGCCGAGGTCATCCGCGGCAAGATGTCCCTGCGCGCCATCCACCAGGCCCACATCACCTACGACGACGTGTTCGTTCCGGCCGAGGACGTCATGCCGGAGGCCACCTCCTTCAAGAACACCGCCGCCGTCCTCTTCGCCACCCGCGTGGGCGTGGCCTGGGCCGCCGTCGGCCACGCGGTCGGCTGCTATGAGGCCGCCGTGCAGTATGCGCAGCAGCGTGTGCAGTTCGGCCGCCCGCTTGCCCACTCCCAGGTGGTGCAGGAGCGCCTGGCCCGCATGCTCTCCGAGCTGACCCAGGTGCAGCTGCTCGTGCTGCGGGCCTCCCGACTCGAGGACTCCGGCCGCCTCACCGGCCCGCAGGCCTCGCTGGCCAAGTACTCGGCCACCCGCGCCGCCCGGTCCATCGCCGCGAACGCCCGGGACCTGCTCGGCGGCAACGGCATCCTCGTGCAGAACGAGGTGGGCAAGCACTTCGCGGACATCGAGGCCATCCACACCTATGAGGGCACCGAGACCGTGCAGGCGCTCATCGTCGGCCGTGACATCACCGGCAAGGGGGCGTTCGCCTGAGCCTGGGGGACGGCTCCGGGCCGGTGTGAAGCCGGGGCCGGCCGCCGGCCCTGCTGAGGCCACCACGACGACGGCACCCGCCCTGGCAGGGCGGGTGCCGTCGTCGGGGTGGGCGGCAGGCCAGGAACGTGCCGGGTCCCCATAAGGAAGCGGCCGCCTCCATGCCGGTTCCGTCCCCGACCGGGGCGTCCGCAGGCCACCATCCTGGACGTATTCTGTCCACACCGTGGACACAGCCTGTTGCGCAGGTCACCGTGTGGCCTAGGTTGGGGCCATGGAGAACACGCCCCGCGACCACACCCACCGGTGGCCGTCCCGCGTCGCCGACCACTCGTCCGCCGAGGACCGCAACGCGATCCGCCGCATCAACGAGCTGGCGTTCGAGACCTCTGCCGAGGCGGACCTCGTGGAGGAGCTCCAGAAGGACGAAGGAGCCTGGCTGCCGCAGTTCTCGATGGTCACCATGACCGCCGCGATCCCCGGCACCGACCTGCACTCGGACCCCGTGGCATACGGCCTGCTGTGCCGCGCTCACATCGGGGACGCCGAGACCCTCGCGCTCGCCCCGCACGGTGTGCTGCCGGAGCACCAGAACCAGGGTGCCGGCACCGCGGTGGTGAAGGCGCTGCTCGCGGCCGCGAAGGAGGCCGGCGAGCCTCATGTGGTGGTCTACGGCTACCCCGAGTACTACCCGCGCTTCGGCTTCGAGGATGCCGCCGAGTACGGCGTCACCGCCGCCTTCGCGGACCGCCCGGGGGCCCTCCAGATCCTCGTCCTCGACCAGTCCGTCGAGGTCCCCTCGGGTGAGTTCGCCTACCCCGAGGCGTTCGGCGCGGAGACCCGCGCCCCGCTGAGCTGACGACGGCGGGCGCCCGCGGGGTGGGGTGACACCACGCGGAGCGCCGCCGGCGTCGACCCCCCGTGCGCGGCCGTCCTCACCGGAGAGGGCGGCCGCGCGCAACCATGTCCGGGGCGGAACGGGCTGGGCAGGGACGCCGCTGATCCCCTGTGTGCCACGAGTCGGAAAGCCGGCCTCGACGGGCGGAGTTCCGACGCTGCGGACACAGAGAGCGAGCCTTCACGCGAAGTTGGAGCGCCTCGACAGGCGGAGTTCCGACGCTGCGGACACAGAGAGCGGACCTTCCCGGCCCCCGCCTCACTTCTTGCCGGCGTAGTACCGGCCGAGGGTCTCGGTCTTGAGCTCCGCGAAGGTGCCGTCTCCGATCGACGCGCGGATGTGGTCCACCAGGGACACAGTGAAGCGCTCGTTGTGGATGGACACCAGAGTGTGGGCGACCATCTCCTTGGCCTTCATGAGGTGGCGGATGTAGGCGCGTGAGTAGTGCGCGCAGGTGTAGCAGTCGCACTCGGGGTCCAGCGGGCCCCAGTCCCGCCGGTACTTGGCGCCGGGCAGGTTGTAGCGGCCGTCGCGGGTGTAGAACGCTCCGGTGCGGGCCACGCGGGTGGGGGAGACGCAGTCGAAGGTGTCCGCGCCGTTCTCCACGGCGGTGAACAGGTCGTCCGGCTCGGAGATGCCCAGCAGGTGCCGCGGCCTGTCCTCCGGCAGCACCTCGGCGCACCAGCCGACGATCGTCCCGAGGTTCTCCTTCTCCAGGGCCCCGCCCACGCCGTAGCCGTCGAACCCGGCCTCCGTGCCGTCGGCGTACCGGGTGGTCATGGCGGACAGGTCGGCGCAGGCCTTGCGGCGCAGGTCCTCGTACTGGGCGCCCTGGATGACGCCGAACAGCGCCTGGTAGGGGCGGTCGGCGCGCTCGGCGGTGAGGCGGGCGTGCTCGTCCAGGCAGCGTTGCGCCCAGCGGCGGGTGCGCTCGAGGGCCTCCTCCTGGTAGCCGCGGGAGTTGTGCAGGGTGGTCAGCTCGTCGAAGGCGAACATGATGTCCGCGCCGAGGTTGTGCTGGATCTGGACGGACCGCTCCGGGGTGAACCGGTGCCGGTCACCGGTGAGGTGGGACTTGAACCAGACGCCGTCGTCGTCCACGTTGGCCAGGCGCTCCTTGCCGGGGGCGACGGCGTCGTCAGCGCCCTGCCCGTCCGGGGCGGAGGGGCCCTTCATGTCGATGACCTTCTTGAAGCCCGAGCCGAGGCTCATCACCTGGAAGCCACCGGAGTCGGTGAAGGTGGGGCCGCCCCAGTTCATGAACCTGCCGAGCCCGCCGGCCTCGTCGAGCAGCTCGTCGCCGGGCTGCAGGTACAGGTGGTAGGCGTTGGCCAGCAGGGCCTGCGCGCCGAGGTCCTCCATGGACTCCGGCAGCACGGCTTTCACGGTGGCCTGGGTGGCGACCGGGATGAACGCCGGGGTCTGGATCTGCCCGTGCGGGGTGGTGATGACGCCGGTGCGGCCGTGGCCGGGGCCGTCCTCGAGGCGCCCGGTCACCTCGTATCCGAAGTGCGAGGGGTGGGCGGGCTGCGGCGCGGGGGTCTCGGCGTCGTGGTGGGGCATGGGATCCATCGTAGTGAGCCGGCCGCCTCCCGTGGCCCCCGGATCAGGCCTCCAGCGCGTCCATCACCGCGGAGGCCACCACCAGGTCCTGCCAGGGCATGCCGGTCGTCACGACGACGGCAGGCACCCCCGCCTTCCGCCTCGCCCGGCCTGTGGCCAGGTCCGCGAAGGTGACCAGCTCGCGCTCGGCGACGGCGCCGGACTCCATGCCGAGCACCACCTCGCCGGCCTCGCGCAGCGCCGAGTCGCGCGACTCCACGACCACCTGTCCGCGGGCGAGCAGGGCATCGTCCAGCTCACGGGTGTCCGGGGTGTGGGCGCCCATCGCCACCACCACGGCGTCGTCGCGCACCAGGGCGCCGTCGAACAGCGGGGACGTGGAGGCGGTGCAGGTGACCACCACGCCCGCCTCGGCAACAGCCTCCTCGTCGCCGGCCTCCGCGGAGACGCCGAGTTCGTCGGTGATGCGCGCGGCCAGCGCCTGGGCCTTCTCCGCGCTCCGGCCCACCACGGTGATCCGCTCGACCTCCAGGACGTCGCAGAACGTCACTGCGTGCTCCCACGCCTGGACCCCGGTGCCGAACAGGACGAGGTGAGCGGCCGCCGTCGTGGTTCCGGGCGTGTCCGAGGAGCCGGTGGCCGAGGAGCCGGCGGGGACGGCGCCGGCCAGGCGCGCGCCGAGTGCGGACACGGACGAGGTGCGCAGGTTCGTGAGCTCGATGCCGTTCAGGACGGCGCGCGGCGCCTGCTCGGCACCGCCGAAGAGGACGTAGACGCCCTGGATGACCGGCAGGTCCGCGTCCGCGTTCTCCGGGGTGAGCGTGAGCAGCTTCGTGCCGACCTCCTCGCCGCGGGTCGACGGCATCTGCATGAGCATGCCCGTGGCGGTCTCCACCCGGGTGCGCGGAGCGTCGGTCTCCGGGTCGAGTCCTTCGCGCAGGGCGCGTTCGAGGGCCTCGACGGCGGCCGTCGGGCTGAGAGCGGAGCGCAGGGCGGGGCCGTGGACATAGGGCAGCTGAGAGGGGGCAGGGGAGGCTGTGCTCGGATCCGTCATGGACTCCACCGTACGGAATCCGCCGCGGGCGTACCGGGTCCGCGGTGGCGGATACTGTGAGGGACATCAGGAGGCCGCCCGTGCAGCGCCGCCTCCCCGCATTCCCGAGAGGACACCGATGAGCCACGAGCACCCCGACGGCGGCCGGCGTCGCCGCCACGGCGAGACGCCGTCCTGGTACCAGGGCGGCGGCGACGAGCAGCAGGAGCCCCGCCCCTGGGAGCAGGAGGGGTATGCGGACGCGGGATATCCGCAGTACGGCCGCGACGGACAGGGCCCCTACGGGCCGGGCTCCTACGGACAGGGACCCCACGGGCAGGGCACCTACGGGCCGGGCGGTCAGGTCGGGCCGTACGGCCAGGTCCCGCCGCCGGGCTACGCCGGGGCGGGGATGCAGCCCTGGGCAGGCGGGATGGCACCGCAGCAGTACACCTCGCCCAAGTCGTTCATCGCCACGTGGCTGCTGTCCCTGTTGCTCGGCATCCTGGGAGTGGACCGGTTCTACCTGGGCAAGATCGGCACCGGGCTGCTGAAGCTGTTCACCTTCGGCGGCCTGGGCATCTGGTACCTGATCGACGTGATCATGACGCTGGCCCACGGCCAGACCGACGGCGTCGGCCGCAAGGTCCGCGGCACGCGCAACGAGCAGGCGGCGGCGGTCATCATCACCGTGGTCCTCTGGGTCATCGGCGGCGCCGTCAACGGCGGAAGCTGACACCGGCCGGCATCAATACAGGCGGCTGACACCGACCGGCGGATTCGCGCGTCCGGCCAGAGGGACAGATCGCCGGCCACGGATCCGCACGCCGCACGGGGGCACGACGAAGGGCCAGGACGTCGTCACGACGTCCTGGCCCTTCGCGCTGAGTACAGGCGATCGGCGCCCGCCCTGGGGGCAGGGCGGGCGCCGACCCGTGATCACCGGCGCCGAGGCGAGGGGAGGCCTCGGCCGGGGATCACTTCACTTCGCCGGGCCCGGGCGGGGCCCGGCGAAGTGAAGGTGAGGTGCGGCTCCGGTGCCGATGCCGCAGTGTCCTGCACCCCGCGGGGCGCAGGACACTGCGGACGGTCAGTCCTGCAGTCGGTAGTCCATGCGCTGCATGATCCGAGCGACGTCACCGCGCTGGATCTCGGTGCGGCTACCGTACGTGCCGTCGGCCTGGCCCATGATGATGCCCTGCTCGTACAGCCACATCACGGCCTTGAAGTGGCTGTTGTGGGTTGGCATGTCCGGGAACACGGCATACGTCGGCGGGACGTAGTCCGGGTCGCCCACGGCACGGAACACGAACGAGGCGAACTCCTGGCGGTTCACCATCTGGTACGGGCGGAAGGTGCCGTTGACGTACCCCGAGGTCACGCCGTTCTCGGCGGCCCAGGTGATGGCGTCGAAGAAGTTGCGGTCCCTGCGCACGTCACGGAACGGAGACGTGGCAGGGGCCTCGTGCTCTGGATCCAGGTAGCGGTACAGGAACGCGACGGACTCGGCACGGCTGATGTCATGGTGCGCGCGGAACGTGTTGTCTGTGTAGCCCTGGGTGATGCCGGCACAGCGCATCCAGGTCACGGCCGAGTAGAACGGCGAGCTCGGAGCGACGTCGGTGAAGTCCTCGACCTCGCAGATGTCCGGATCGGTCGGGTCGACCGGATCCTCCGGATCGGCCGGTTCCTTCTCGCCGTTGTGGATGCGGACCGCGGTGGTGTCCACCACTCGGCCGTTGTAGAGCACGTCCACGAAGCCGTTGTAGGCGGACTCGCCGTCGGTGTTCAGGGTGCCCGTGAAGGTGTGGGTCTGACCGGCGGTCACCGTCGCGGAGGACGGGTCGAAGGCCAGCACACCGGTGTCCTCCTCAGCCGGGAAGGACACGCGCAGGGTGTACGGGATCATTGCGTCGGTGCTGCCCTTGGCGACCACGTAGATCCTGTGCTCCGGGGCGGAGGAGAAGATCGGGCCGTTGTAGACCTCGGCACCGGTGCCACGCGTGGTGGAGCGGGCCACCGGGTAGGACGACCAGGAGCTCATGACGTAGATGTCGAGGTCGGCCTCGACGTCTCCGGCGGTCTCGGCCTCGATGCGCACGTTCGGGTAGCCGCGCGGGTACGCGAAGTCGTGGGCGGTCAGGCGCTCGTCGTGGGCGTCGAACAGGGCCTGCTCAGGTGCCTCGCCGGTGCTCTCGTCCACGCGGACCAGGCCGCGCACGCGGGTCTCGAGGGCACCGTTGACGCCGGAGAGGACCGGCAGGTCCAGGGTCTCGTCGGTGGTGTGGCCCTCGATGAGGTCCGGTGCGTCGGCGACGCCCGGCTGCGCGACGACCGGCATGCGTACGGTCTGGCCGTCCGAGCTGGTCCACACGATGTGGGCGGCGGCCCACTCGCCGGGGGCGGCGGAGCCGGCGGCGACGGTGACCTGTACGTCCTGCGCTTGGGCGTTGGCCACGGTGAAGGAGGCCGGGGACACGGACACGTCCAGGCCGGAGGCGCCCTCGACGCTCGCGGTCCAGGTGCCGCCGCCGTCGACGGCGGTCAGGGTGCGCTTGACCGTCTGGGTGCCGAAGAGTTCACCGATGGCAAGGGACGGGACGTTCAGGTCCGAGGCGTCGATCGGGGTGTCGGAGACCGGGTTGCCGGTGTCTGAGTAGACGACGCCCTGGCCGGCCAGGAAGTCGTACCAGTCGCCGCGGTCTGAGTCGAAGGTCAGGCCCGGGTTCATCATGCGGGTCGGATCCACGAAGCCGGCGCCCTCGGCGAACGGCGAGGTCTCCTCAGCGTGGTCGCCCGCGGTTGTCATCATCGCGGACTTGATCTGCATGGGGCTGAAGTCTGGCCGCCCCTGCTTCACCAGCGCGGCGAGGCCGGCGATGTGCGGGGAGGACATGGAGGTGCCGGAGGAGTAGGCGAAGTCCTCGCCGCCCCGGTTCGGGGAGTACGCGGCGAGCACGTCCACGCCCGGAGCGGAGATGTCCGGCTTCAGCAGATCTGACTCGGCTGCCAGAGACGGGCCGCGCGAGGAGAAGGCGGCGACCAGCGGGGTCTGGGTGGCGGAGCCGGTGTTGGTGCCCAGGATCCTGCCGGTGGCGCCCTCGGAAGAGGCGTAGGCCACCACGGCCTCGCGATCGGAGGACGGCAGGTGAACGGTCGGGATGGCGTGGACGTCCGCGTTCAGGCCCTCGGCCTCGGAGACGTTCACCAGCACCATGCCGACGCCGCCGGCGGCCTCGACCACGAAGGACTTCTCGGCGCGGCCGCTCTCGCCGCGGTCACAGACCACGAGCTTGCCCTCGGTCTTGGCGGGGTCCAGGGTGTCCGCGATGCAGAGCGCAGCCTTGGCCGGGTCAGCGCCGGCGGCGACGAGGTCCCGGGCGTACGCCATGGGGGTCTCCTCTTCCAGCGGACGCATGATCGAGGCGCCGATGTAGCGCTCGCCGTCGCCGGTGACGAGGGTCTGCTCGTAGACGGCGTGGGTGGAGGCGGCCACGGTGGTGATCCACGGCGAGGCGTGGGCGGTGGTGGACGCGGTCGGTCCGGAGTTGCCGGAGGAGGCCGCCACGAAGACACCGGCGGAGGCGGCGTTCAAGAAGGCGAGCTCGACCGGGTCCATGATCTCGGTGCGGGAGCCGGAGATGGAGTAGTTGATGACGTCCACGCCGTCGGCCACGGCCGCGTCGATGGCGGCGACGGTGTCGATGGTGGAGCAGCCGCCGGAAGTCAGGCCCTCCCAGCAGGCCTTGTAGGCGGCCACGTGGGCGCCCGGGGCCATGCCGGAGATCTCGCCGCGTTCGATGCCGTCGACCGTGGCGGTCACGCCGTGGTTGCCGGCGGCGGTGGAGGCGGTGTGGGTGCCGTGTCCGCCCGCGTCGTACGGAGAGAGCGACTCGTCGTCCGCCAGGCGGGTGGAACCGAAGCCGTTGACGAAGTACTTCGCGCCGATGAGCTTGTCGTTGCAGCTGTCCGCTGGGAACATCTCCGCGTCGGCGGTCTGGCAGGAGCCCTTCCAGTCGGCGGGCGGGGCCTGGTGGCCAGCGTCGGTGAAGGACGGGCTGTCCGGGATGATGCCGGAGTCGACGATGCCGACCACGACGCCCTTGCCGATCTCGGCCGGGTCGCCGTCAGCGCCGACGAGGCCCTCCCAGACGCCGCCCGGGCCGCGCAGGCCCAGGACGTCCGGGGAGGAGACGGTGTCCAACTGGCGGATCTCGTTCGGCACCACGGCCAGCACGTTCGGGTCGGTGGCGAGTGCGGCCGCCTCGCGGCCGGTGAAGGTGCCGGCGAAGCCGTTGAGCGCTGTGGTGTAGCGGGTGTGGACCTTGCTGGTCGGCAGGCCGGCACGCTGCATGGTGGAGTTCTGGGCCGCGGTCAGGTGCTGGGCGTACTTCTTGGCGGCTGGGCTGGCGGCGTCCAGCTTCTGGGCGGAGCCCGCGGCCGGCTTGGTGGCTGCGAGGCCCGGCAGGCCGCCGGTGTAGGAGGCGACCGGGTCCTGGGCCAGGACGACGATGTATGCGCCGTCCTCGAAGGAGGCGGGCGTGGTGCGCTCGGCGGGGGTGCCGGTCACGTGGTGGACCGCCTGCTCGGTGGCCGAGGGGGCGTTGCCGGGGGCGGCGCCTGCCGCGGTGGCGCCGGACAGGGCGAGCGCGACCGCGGTGGTCACGCCGAGCAGCCTGCGGCGACGTTGCATGGGGTGGGACATGGAATTCCTTCATCGAACGGTGCGAGGCGGCGTCCGGACACCGTGGGGTGACACGGGCAGAGGCGCCGTGACGCCCACTTCAGCATGTTGTGACGATCACCACATAGGATTCACGGTGACGCGATGGCGTCATGGCATGCATGCGCCAGACAGGGCGCCGAGCACGAGAGGAACTGAAGACGTGACAGAGCCGCAGGCGCACCACCAGTCGGACGGGCCCGTCCCGGACCTGTCCGCTCTCGGGCTCGAGACGTGGGACGTGGTCGCCTACCGCCGTCTGCTCGCCGAGTCGTCCGTGCCGGTGGAGGAGCACGACGACGGCACTCTCGTCCGCCTGATCGACGCCGGCCTCGTCCGGGTCAGGGAGGGGCGGGTGTATCCGCTCTCGCCGCGCCATCCGCTGCAGGCCGAGGCCGGCCGCCGTCAGCGTGAGGTGGATCGGCTGCGTGCGGCCGCCGAGATGCTGGTCTCCGAGTACCGGGACAGGCCGGGCGCGACCGCAGAGTCCCTGCAGGTGCTCGTGGGGGCGGCCGAAGTCACCCGGGCCGCGGTGGCCCTGGTCGGGGAGGCACAACGGGTGGTGCGGGGCTTGGACCGGGGGCCGTACTTCAGCGCCGGTCCGCTTCCGGAGTCCGCCCAGCACCGTTCGGAGGGGCGCGGTGTGCTCTGGCGTGTGATCTACGAGGGCGAATCCGTGCGCCGTGACGAGACGGGGCGGCCGGACATCGGCGAATCGCCGGGGGAGGAGTCGCGCATGCTTCCGCGGCTGCCGTTCAAGATGATCGTGATCGACGACCTCGCTGCGCTGATCGCCCTGCCGCCGGACGGCATGGCACTCGGACCGGAGACGGATGTGCGGTCCGGCGGCGAGGGGCTGCTGGTGCGGGGCTCGCTGCTGGTGGGCGCGCTGATCCGGCTGTTCGAGCAGCAGTGGAACCTCGCCGTGCCGGTGGGGGAGGGTGCTGCGGAGCTCGACCAGGCCGACCGCCGCCTGCTCGCCCTGCTGTCTGTGGGGCTGACGGACGAGGCGATGGCCCGGCACATCGGGCTGTCCCGCCGCACGGTGCAGCGGCGTCTGGCGGAGCTGTCCAAGTCCGTGGGTGCGGAGAGCCGCTTCCAGCTGGGGGTGGAGGCCTCTCGCCGCGGCTGGGTGTGAGGCGTGGTGCCCCGGCCCGGCCGGGCAGTCATATGAGTGGGTCGGAGGGCGCGAGCCCGGCTCAGCCGTAGATGCGGCGGAAGTTCTCCAGGATCCGCGGGGGCAGCGGGGCCTGCTGGGCGCGGATGCGCGCGAACACGTCCTCGGCTTCGTGGGGCTCCATGTAGCCGTGGTGCGCGTAGATCCTCAGGCGCTCGAGCAGCCCGTCCTGGTCCAGTTCAGGGTGGAACTGGGTGGCGTACTGGTGCCGGCCCAGGCGGAACATCTGAATGGGGCACCTCTGCCCGGTCGCCAGGACCACGGCGCCCTCCGGGGGGACGGTCAGGCCCTCCTTGTGGCCCACGTAGGCGGAGAACTCGTTGGGCAGGCCCTCGAGCAGCGGGTCGGCGGCGCCTGCCTCGGTCAGGGTGACGGTGACGGGGCCGGGCTTCTCCCCGTAGGCGGTGTCCACCGTGCCGCCGGCGTGCCTGCCGAGCGTGCCGACGCCGTAGCAGCAGCCCAGGAACGGGACCTCGTCACGGCGCAGCACCTCGAGCATCCGCACCAGCTCCGTCTCCACACGGTGCTGCAGCTCGGACTTGGACTCCTCCGGGTCCGAGGTGGTGAAGGGGCTGCCGGAGAGGATCACCCCTGCGTGCTCGGCGAGCAGGGACTCCCAGTCCACGGGCTGCTCGGGGTGCACGGTGACGTGCTCCTCGAGGCGGAACGCGGTGAGGGTGTCCTCCGTGTAGCCGCCGAGACGGCGGACGGAAGCGGCCTCGGCCGCGGAGGCGTCGTCTTCGGGCCGTGTCTGGATCAGCAGGAACGGCCGTGCCGCAGGAGGAAACACCCCCACAGACTACTGGGGGCGTGGGCGCAGCACGTGCTCGCCGCTGTCCTTCCCACTCACTGAGAAGAGGTCAGCTTCCGGTGTCCCTGTCCGAGGTGAATTCGCTGCCCGACCTGGTCCACAGCGGGCCGGCCGACTTGTGATGCCTACTGGTGAGGACACACCCTCATCGCTCCCGAAAAGCGCGAGCCAGAGGGCATGTCCTCACCACTTCGTGAACACGGGGCGCCGTCCGTCGCCCGTCGTGAGCGGTCAGCGGTCAGCTGCCCTTCCCGACGACGGCCGGTCCGGTCCTCGCGCCGGGTCGCCTCCCAGCTCGTGCCCCAGCTGACGGCCCAGGTCTTCAAGCAGCTCAGCGGCCCGGGCGATGCTGTCCTCGTCCGAGGCGGCGCGCTCGCGGAGGGTGAGGACGCGGTCGATGCCGGCCGCGGTGAGGTCCTCTGAGCGAAGGTCGGCCCGCCCGGCGACGGCCAGGACGGTGCGCAAGCGGTGCTGCGTGGGCTCGGAGCCCGAGACCGACGACCCCTTCCTCTGTGGCGAGGCGCACTGTGCCCAGACCGAGCGGGCGCGAGCCGCGGCGACGGCGGGGGCCTTGCCCTGCAGGGACTGTGCGTCCAGGGACCCCTCGCCCACGATCACCACGTCCGCCTCGGCCGCGGCGGCGTCGAAGTCGGCCATGCCCAGGAGGACCTCGGCGCCGGAGCGGGTCTGAGCACCGAGCAGCATCAGGGCGAACCCCGTGCCGCCGGCGGCCCCTGCGCCGGCGGATGCGGTCGGGTCGCCGGAGACGTCGGTGGTGCCCGCCTTGCCGGTGACGGTGGGGACCGGGCTAGGGCCGGAGCGCATCGGGCCAGGGCTGGAGCGCACCGGGCCAGGGCCGGAGGGTTCGGAGCCGGCGAGGGCGTCGCGCCGGGGGCCGCGGCGTGGGTCCGTGCCGGCGTCGCGCAGGAGCACGGCGGCGGCGTGGGCGAGGTCCTCGTCGAGCCGTCCGAGAGAGTCCTCGGGCGCTCCCTTCTGGGCGGCGAAGACGTGCGCGGCGCCGTCGGGGCCGGTGAGGGGCGCGGTCACGTCGGAGGCGATGGTCAGGGTGACCCCCGCGAGCGCGGCACGGGCACCCGAGATGTCGGCGGAGACGAGCGAGTGCAGAGCCGCCGATCCCTCGGGAAGGGGGCGGCCGCCGTCGTCCCTCAGGTCTGCGCCGAGGGCGGCGAGCATCCCGAGGCCCAGGTCCGTGGAGGCGCTGCCGCCGATGCCGACCACCACCTCGCGGGCGCCGTCGGCGACTGCCGCGGCGATGGCCTCGCCGAGGCCACGGGTGCTCGCGCGGGCATGGGTCTCAGGGCCGGGCGCGTCCACGTGCACCAGGCCGCAGCACTCGGCGAGCTCGACCACGGCCACGCCGTCCCGCCGGGCGATGCGCACGGTACGGGGCTCGCCGAGCGGCCCGGCAACCTCCACCGCGAGCGGGACGAAGCCGGCGGCGAGGGCGGCGTCCACGGTGCCGTCGCCGCCGTCGGCCACGGGCACGGTGAGCACGCGCAGGCCGGTGCCGGAGGAGAACGGAGCCTCGGATGCGCCCGGGGCCTCGGCCGCCCGGGCGGCCTGCGTTCCGCGGGCTGCACTGTCGACCCCGCGGGCAGCCTCCGCCCCGCGGGCTGCACTGTCGAGCCCCCGGGCGGCACCGTTGAGCCCCCGGGCGAGCGCGGCGCAGGCGTCGGCGGCGGTGAGGGAGCCCTTGAACTTGTCCAGGGCGAGCAGCACGGTCCTCATGTGGCGCATCCTGCCAGGACCGTTCGCCAACTGGTGAGGACTCACCCACTCGGCTCGCCAACTGGTGAGGACTCACCGTCTGGGCTCGCCAACTGGTGAGGACTCACCCTCTCGTGCGGCGCTGACGGGGAGGATGACGGTGTGTCCTCACCAGTAGGCAACGGGGTCGGCCGACGAAGCCACATCCGGGGCGGCTCAGGACATCTCGGCGACCCGTGCCCGGATGACGGGGAGGACGTTCGCGAGCCCGTTCCTCAAATCGGCCGCCGTCACCTTCACCACCCGCCAGCCATGGAGCTCGCACCAGCGGTCCCGAGCGACGTCGCGCTCCTGCTGTTCCTTCGTGCGGTGGTGCTTGCCCTCGTACTGGATGACGATCTTCCACCGCCTGTAGGCCAGGTCCACGGTCGGTCCGGCGCGGCCGTGGTCGTCCTTGAGCACGACCGCCACCTCCGGCGCCGGGAGTCCCGCGTCCACCAGTGCGAGTCTGGTCCGCGTCTCCTGGGGTGAGCCGACGGCCTCACGCATCAGCTCCACCACCTCCCGGGCCCGACGGATTCCGCGGAAGCGACCGATCTGCTCCAAGACCGCGATCAGGTCACGCCTTTCGACCCGGACCTCAGCAAGGCCGAACCCCTCGACCCACTCCTGCGGCATGAGCGAGTCGGCGATCACCACCAGGTCTTCCAGGGACAGGCCCGACGTCGGAACGCAGAGGTCCCACAGCGTGCGGATGGGGGCGGTGCAGCGCAGGCCGTGCCGGATCACGAGGTGGGAGGGGTCCACCGTGCGGCGGCGGGTGACCACTCCGGGCCGATCGACCCGATGCGCCAGCGAAGTCGTGAGGTGCAGGTCCGTCGACTGCTCGGCCCACCGTGGCAGGGGCAGCCCATGCAGCTGAGCGGCGGATAGGTCCGTGACCACCACGTCGAGGCGATCTCGTTGCAGGGCCGCGGCGACATCCCGGTCCCAGGGGAGTACGGGACCGGTCGTGCGTTCTGCCGCGAGCGGGTCGTGAGCGGCGTCATCTCCGGTGAGGTCGCGGGTGTCCGAACCGTTCGGTCGGTGTCGGTACAGGGCCCGACCGAGTCGCTCGATGTCCGATGCCCGTACCCTGTGTCGGGCCCGATCACCGAAGACGTCGGCGAGCTCGTCCATGGTGAAGACGGCTCCGTCCAGGTGCGGAGGCAGTGGGCGCGGCGGTGTGGGCATGGCTCCACCCTGCCGGTCGGTCCGCCGGCGTGGAGGCGGCACGAGGAATCTGTGGACAACGCCTGCCGGCGCGCGGTGCGACAACGTCCTCCCCGCACACCCGCGTCATGCCGGTCCGTGACCTCCGACGCGCGGACAACTGGTGAGGACACGCCGTCATTCGACGTCGAAGTCGGGGCGAGCCGGTGTGTCCTCACCAGTAAGCGAGCAGGCTGGCCCGCCCCGAGCTCAGCCCTTCCGGCGCTCGGCGGCCCGGGAGAGTTCGCGCACGGTGCCGACCTCGCGGGCGATGCGCGACTGCAGGTCCGTCTCGGTCAGCGTCTCGGATCCGCCGCGGGCACGCAGGTAGAGCAGGGTGGTCCAGCGGGCGCGACGCCACTTCAGCTCGGCGGTCGGGTCGTTCGTCTGCAGGGCGCGGGCGATCTCACGGTCGTAGAGCTGGGGCTCATTGAGCTGGCGCTGCCGGACCTCGAGGACCTTGGCCGCGCGGCCGGGCTCGTTGGGGACCTCGTCGGCCTCGAGCAGACGCTTGCCGAGGTTGGCGGCGGTGATGTGGTCGCCCTCCTCACGCAGGATCTGGGAGGCCAGGCCCAGGCCTGCCTGGATGGACTTCCAGCGGCCCACGGCGCCGTCCCAGGGCAGGTTGGTCAGCAGGCCGAGGGCCTGCAGGGCGCCCTCGTTGTCCTCGTGCAGCAGGTAGAGGCGCTCGGCCACGTCGAGGACGTCCTCGAGGTGCGCGCCGGAGCGCAGGTTCAGCCCGTGGGACAGCCGGGCGCAGGTGGCGGTGAGCTCCACGTCGTCCAGGTGGCGCTTGCCCACCCCGACGATCCGGGCCTCCGGCGTCCCCGCGTCCGTGGCGGAGAAGCTGGTGTCCAGCTGCGGCTGCTGGTCCGCGCGGTCGGTGCGCACGCGGATGACGGAACCGTAGGCGATCTTCACCTCGCGGCCGTCCTCGAGCGTGGCCACCACCAGCGCCGGGGTGCCGAAGTCGTCCCGCATGGTGCGCAGGGACGCCACGGGCGGCGCGGTCTGCCCGCGGCGGGTGAGGAACATGTCGCCAGGGCTGACGTCCTGGGCCTTGAGATGACGCAGATAGGCGCCGGCGGTGGTGGCCATGTCAGCGGCCCCATCCCACGTGGGCGAGCGCCTGGCGGACTAGGTTCTCGCGGCCGCCGATGAACTCGGACTGGATCTCGTCGCTGAGCGCCTCCTCCGGTGTGAGCCAGGTCAGTTCGAGCGCGTCCTGCCGGGGGTCGCACTCACCGGTCACGGGCACCACGTACACCAGCGAGACGGCGTGCTGGCGGTCGTCCGTCAGGCCGGTCTCGGACGGGGCGGGGAAGTATTCGGCCACGGCGCACGGCTGCAGGGACGGCGGCAGCTGCGGCAGTGCCATGGGGCCGAGGTCCTTCTCCAGGTGGCGCATCAGGGCGCCGCGCACGGTCTCCCGGTACATGACCCGGCCGGAGACGAACGTGCGCTCGAACTGTCCGGTCTCGTCGGCCACGTACAGCAGGCCGATCTCCGTGACGTAGCCGAGGGCGTCCAGGCGCACCGGGATGGCCTCGACGTAGACCATGGGCAGGCGACGGCGGGCCTCGTACAGGTCCTCCTCGTTCAGCCAGCCCGGATTCGGGTCAGGGGTGCGCACGGTGCTCATGCCACTGTTCTACCCGAACCGCCGGACACGGTCACCTCCGCAGTATCCGAATCCGCGTCCGGCGAACCGTCCTCCACAGGCACTTCCCGACGACGCTGCCCCACCTCCGGCGGGGACGTCGCCTCCGTCGCGGCTCACCACTTGGCGCGGAAGTACTGCCGGGCCATCGGCACCTGCTCCTCGGGGACGTCCAGCTTGAGGGCGGCGGCGGTCGGCCAGTTCGGGTTCGCCAGGGCGGCGCGCCCCACGCAGACGGCGTCGGCGCGGCCGGCGGTCACCACGTCCGCCACCTCCTGCGCGCCGGTGAGCGAGCCGACGGCGGAGACGACGATCCCCTCGGTGCCCTCCTTCACAGCCGTGGCCAGCGGCACCTGGTAGCCGGGTCCCTTGGGGCCCTCGTAGGTGTCGCCGATGCCGGCCGAGGACAGGTCGAACCAGTGGACCTGTCCCTGCAGCTCCTGGGCGAGGCGGACGGTCTCCTCGATGCTCCAGCCGTCCTCGCGCCAGTCCGATCCGGAGATGCGGATGCCGAGGATCTTGTCCGCCGGCCAGACCTCACGCACGGCGACCACGATCTCCTTGAGGAAGCGGGTGCGGCCCTCGTAGTCCCCGCCGTACTCGTCGGTGCGGGTGTTGGTCAGCGGGGAGAGGAACTGGTGGATCAGGTAGCCGTGGGCGGCATGCAGCTGCACGGCACCGAACCCGGCGCGGTCGGCGCGCTCGGCGGCGTCGGCGAAGGCCTGGACGGTCTCGCGGATCTCGTCCACCTGCATCGCGTGGGTGCGGATCTCCATCGAGTTCGTGGGCACACCGGAGGGGGAGAGGGTCTCCCAGGAGTCGGGGCCCTCGAGGATCGGCTGTCCGGCCGGGGCGCCCGGGTGCATGGGGACGGTGGAGGCCTTCGCCCCGGCGTGGCCGAGCTGGATGGCCGGCACGGCGCCGAGCTCGGCGATCTCGTCGCAGATCGGGGCCCAGGCCTGCGCCTGCTCGTCGTTCCAGAGGCCGGTGTCCCACGGGGAGATGCGGCCCTCCGGTGTCACGGCGGTCGCCTCGGCCACCACCATGCCGAAGCCGCCGGCCGCCCGTGCGGTGAGGTGCTGGAACTGCCAGCCGTGGGGGACGCCGTCGCGGGCCTCGCAGGAGTACTGGCACATCGGCGGCAGGATCAGGCGGTTGCGCAGGCGCACCCCGTTGATCTCGATCGGCTCGAACAGGGTGGGCGGGGTGACGGTGTCCTCAGCGGTCATGGGACTCACACTACGGCGGGGCGGCTGCGCGCCGGGAGGCTGTTCGCTGCCCGCCTACCCTGGTGTCATGCCCTCCTACCGCTGTCGCCTGCAGATCGGAGACCTCCTGCCCGGCCACCGGCCCGAAGAGGTCATGGACGTCGCGGAGGCGGCGCTGTCCGCCACACACCAGGTGGCGGCGAAGGACATCGAGGTGGTGTCCCGGGTGCCGCGCATCGTCCTGCGGATCACCGTGCCGGCCTCCCATCCGCGCGCCGAGGACGCCGAGGCCCGCCAGGCCGCCGCGACCATGGCGGAGGCGGTCGCAGGGGTGGCCGTCACGGGCCGGCTGGACGTGCTCCGTCGGGATGGCGGGCGCTGGATTCCGGTGGGCTGACGCCCGCTTCATTCCGGTGGGCTGACGCCCGATTCCCGACGACGGCCGCCCGTCTCGGGCGGCCGGCCGCCGTCGTCATGCGGTCGCCTCCGTGGAGGTGGCCTGCGGCGTCAGGGCGCCGAGCCGTCAGCGGCGGCGCAGTTCCTTCTCGGCCTGGGTGATGCGGTAGCGGCGGGCGCCGGCGGCCATGATCACCAGGAACGCCGCGAAGATCGCGGGCAGGCCGATCAGCTCGGTCTGCTGGGCGCCCAGCGGTGCCGGGAGCAGCCGGGGTATCGCCAGCCACCCCATGGAGGCGGCGAACAGCAGGGCCACGGACATGCGGCCACGCTCGGTCAGCGCCAGGCGCAGCGCGGCGGCCACGGCCACCAGCAGGCCTGCCAGGCCCCACACCGACGGTGGGACGCCGGGGACGAACACGCCCCAGGCGTGCAGGGACAGGGCGACCATGGTGGGGGCGTACCCCACCAGGAAGCCGGCCAAGGCTCCCACGGTGCCGTCCGTGAAGAACCGCTCCCCTGCGGTGCGGGCGGTGGCGAGGTTGCACCCGCGCAGCGCGGCGGCCACGAACACGAGGGCTCCGAACCAGGCCACCACGGAGATCCCGGCGGGCATCAGGATGGTCAGGGGGAACCAAGCGGCCAGGCACAGCAGGGCGAGACCCACGAGCCAGCCGGTGCCGCGCTGGCGTGCGGCGTAGCCCTGACGTGGGCCCCACTGGTGCAGGGCGTACAGGCCGACCAGCGCGAACAGCAGCGGCCACGTCAGCACGTGGAGGAACAGCGGGGAGAGCACGGTGGTGCGCATGCCGTACAGGCCGTCATGGGCGGTCAGGTAGCCGCCGGAGCCGGGCAGATCGATGCCGAGCCGGCCGAGCAGCCCGATGCCCCAGGCCCCGGCCAGCATGAACACGGCCGCTGCTGCGGTCACGAACAGCTGGCGGGCGCGGTCCCCGCCATGGGCGCGGCCCTTCGGCTCCCGCACCGGCAGGTTGTACGGCGCGATGTAGGGGGCACGCTCGCCGTCCTGCTCGGGGTCCGGACGTCGGGCGGAGGCGGCCTCGACGGCACGGGCCTTGTTGGCCAGCCGGTCGCGGCGGCGCCACTCGGGCAGCACGGCCATCGCGCGCTCGACGAGCTCGTCGTCCGAGACGCGCTCGCCCACGTCCGCGAGCATCGGACGCGCCTCCGGGCCGGGGACGGACAGGGAACCGTCCAGCCGGTGCGCGGCGAGATGCAGGGCGCGGGTCTCGCGCTCCTGGTGCAGGCGGAGGCGCTCGGCCTCCTCGGCCTCGAGGCGGGCCTCCTCGGCGATCAGCCGGTCCTCCCAGCCGCGGGCGCGGGCCAGGGACGCGGCGGCGTAGGCACCCGCCCAGCGGCGGGCGCGGGCCCTCTCGGTGGCCAGCGCCTCGGCGGCCGCACGGGCCGCGGCCTCGCGCTCCTTGCGGCGGCGCTCGGCCTCCTCCGCGGCGAGACGGCGGCGCTCGGCCTCCTCGGCCTCACGTCTTCTGTCCCGCTCACGCTCCCACTCCTCTTCGCGGGCGCGGCGCTCGGCCTGGATGCGGGCTCGCTCGGCGGCTGCGGCGGCCTCGCGCTCGCGGCGGGCCGCCTCCTCGTTCTTGCGGCGCTCGGCCTCCGCGGCGGCGGCCGCCTTCTGGTCCTTCTTGGCGCGCCTGCGACGCTCTGCCTCCGCCTCCCGGCGGCGCTTGAGCTCGGCCTTGCGCTGCTCGGCCACGGCGGCGGCACGGCGCCGGCGGGCGGTCTCCTCGAGCCACTCCTGGGAGGCCTGGCGGCGGCGCTCCTCCTCCTGCGCGGCGGCGAGAGCGGCTGCGGCCTCCGTCTCGGCCTGACGCCGGCGGGCGTCCTCGATCGCGGAGGCGCGGGCCTCGGCCTCGGTCTGGACCGACTTCTGCTCCGCGGCACGGCGGGCCTGCTCGGCCTCCCAACGGGCCTGGCGGCGCTGCTCGGAGGCCGTCTGGCGCTCGCGCAGGGCGGCCAGGCGGTTCGCCTCCTCCTCGTCCTCCCGGGCGCGCGCCGCGGCCTCAAGCCGGGTCCACTCCTCGGCGCGGCGGCGTGCGGTCTCTGCGGCGTCGGCACGCCGACGCGCGGCCTCCTGGTGGCGCCTCTCCTCGGCCGCACGGCGCTTCTGCTCGGCTTGGGCGAGCTTCTCCGGGTCGGTCCCCTGCGGGATCAGGCGGCTGACCGGCGCGGCCAGCGGGGCGGTGAACCGCTCGATCGGCAGAGTCGGGCTGCCCAGGGAGTCGAGCACCTCGGACAGGCCCCGACGCTCGCGGGGCTCACGCTCGGCCCGTGGCGTGCTCTCGGCAAGGACCGCGTCGATCTCCGCCTGGCGCTGCCGCTCGAGCGCGGCCTGGCGCAGCCGCTCGATGTCCAGCGCGCGCTGGCGGGTCTGCTCCATCAGCTGGGCGCGCCGCTCGTCGTCCGCGGCGCGGCGCTCCTCCAGGCGGCGCTCCTCGGCCGCACGCAGGGCCTCCGCCTCGGTCTCGCGGCGGTGGCGCTCCTGGAGGTCCCGGCGTTCGGCCGCCTCCTCGACGGCGGCGAGCTCTTCGGCCCGGCGCGCTGCGGCGGCACGCGCCTGCTCGCGACGGGCGGCGGCCTGGGCCTCGGCCTTCTCGGCGGCAGCACGACGCCGGGCCTCGGCGGCCTTGGTCTTCTCCGGATCCTGGACGGCCGGGAACAGGCGCGCCGCTGCGGCGTCCAGAGGCTTCGCCAGGCGGTTCAGGCGCGGGCTGCCGAGGGAGTCGAGGACGTCCGAGACGTCCCGACGGCGGCGCTCGCGGCGGGCCTTCGTCTCCGTGGTGTCCGTGGGCATCACCTCGCCGGAGAGGTACCGGCGGTGCTGCCTGAGCTCTTTCCGGGAGAGGCCTCCGGGGGCCGCCAGGGCCCGACGGGGCCGGGCGCGGCGCGGCTGCTGAGGTGCCGGCGTCTGCTCGTCCGGGCTGTCCTGACCGTCCTGCGGGCGCGGGGCGCCGTCGGCGACGGACGCGGACGAGGCGACGGAGCCGTCGTCGGGGAGACGGAGCGGAGCGGACTCCGGGGAGGCCTCGGAGGGCTCCTGCGGGGCGCTCTCTGCCGCGGGGCGCGACGAGGTGCGGCGGCGGGCGCGCAGGCGCTCCAGGGCGGCAGAGGACTCGGACTGGCGGTTCGGGTCCACGCTCACCCCTTCCTGGACCTGCGGCGGAGCGCCACGATCCCTGCGATCAGTGCTCCAGCAAGGGTACCCAACAGCATGCCGACCAGCGCCGACGCCCACCACGGCAGACCCGTCGCCGTCCCGGTGATCCAGCCCAGGCCCACCATGTAGACCGACCAGACCAACGCACCGAGACTCGAGAACCACAGGAACACGCGCCAGCGGATGCCGCCGATGCCGGCTGCGGCCACCGAGGCGGTGCGGCCGCCGGAGACGAAGCGGAGCACGAACAGCCCGGTCAGTGAGGTCTCCGGACCGGCCTTCACCAGGAGTCGGCGGATGCCCTGGTGCACGGCACGTCCCCAGCGCCAGCGGTCCAGCAGGTCCGTCAGGCGGTAGCGGAACAGGGCGTAGAGGCCGAGGTCGCCGGCCCAGCACCCCAGCCAGGCCGCCAGCACCGAGAGCACCGGGGACAGGGAACCGGCCGAGGCCAGGGCGCCGGAGCCGATGACGAACAGCTCTGAGGGCGTCGGCGGGAAGGGGGCGTCCACGGCGACCAGCAGGGCGGTCACCGGGTGGAACCACCAGCCGAGGGCGTCGAGCAGCTCATGCGCGCTCACGCGGGACGCTCCTGCAGCTCCAGCTCCGAGGTGAAGACGCGCTCCTCGCCGGTGACCGGGTCCGTGAAGTGCAGTTCGCGGGCCAGCAGCTGCAGCGGTCGGGCGACGTCGTCCGGCGCGGCGTCCAGCAGGTCCGGGTAGAAGGGGTCGAACGCGATGCCCAGGCCCAGGGCGGCCAGGTGGATGCGCAGCTGGTGGGTGCGGCCCGTGCGCGGATGCAGACGGAAGTGCGCCACCTCGGCACCGGCCAGCGTCCCGGCCGAGCGGCCCGTGGCCAGCAGCTCCACGTGGGTCTCCGCGTTGGCGCCGGCATGGGAGAGGTTCGACTTCTTCGTCCTCACCTCGGCACCGGCAGCCCGGCCGGAGGCAGAGTCGGGGACGTCCTCCACCACGGAGCGCAGGATGCCCTTGTCTTTGCGGATGCGGGAACGGACGGTCAGGGGGAACCGGTCCAGCACGGGGGCGCCGACGCCGTCCTGCCGCGGTGCGGCCCCGCCGGAGGCGAGGGTCGAGGCCGAGGGGAGGGGGCCGTCGTCGGGAAGGCGGTCCAGGGTGCCGGGCGGCAGCGCGGACACGGCCTCGTAGACCTTGCGGGCGCGGCGGCGCTCGAAGAGCAGGTGGTAGGCGCCGCGGGTGGCGGGGTTCGCGGAGAACATGACCACGCCGGCGGTGGCGCGGTCCAGGCGGTGCAGGGGGACCAGGTCGTCCAGGCCGAGCTCGTTGCGCAGGCGCACCAGGGCGGTCTCCTGGATGAACCGGCCACCGGGGGTGGTGGGCAGGAAGTGCGGCTTGTCGATCACCACGAGGTGTTCGTCCCGGTGCAGGAGCCGGTGCCGCACCGGCAGCGGCTCCTCCTGCGGCAGGTCCCGGTAGTACCAGATGAACTCGTGGACGCCGAGGGGCGTGGCGGCGGTCAACGCTGTGCCGTCCGCGGCCACCACCTCGCCGCGGGCGAAGCGGCCGCGGATGCCGTCCGGGTCCACGTGGCCGAAGCGGGAGACCAGATGCTCCTGCACGGTGCCGGCGGCCTCCGGGCCCGTCATGGGCAGGCGCAGGCGCGTGGCGTTGACGCCCTGGCGGACGGGCAGCGGAGAGGGAAGGGGCACGGTGTCCATCCTCCCAGACAGGCTCAGTGGCCGGTGGTCTCGTCGTCCGAGTCGGCGCAGCGGGTGCTCGGGGTGAGCACGGTGATGTTGCCCGGGCCTGGCTTGGTCTCGCCGATGCGGCCGGCGGGGATGTGCGCACCCACGTCGGCGATCACCGCATCCAGGTGGGCGCCCGCGGGCACCACGGCGTCCCCGAGCAGGATGGAGCGGTGCACGGTGGCGCCGGGCTCCACCACCACGCCCGGGCCGAGGACCGACTCGGTGACCGTCCCGTGGACCACGGCGCCGGAGCACACCAGGGATCCGGAGACCTCGGCACCGGGGTGGATGCGCGCCGGCGGCACGGGGCGGTGGTTGGTCAGCAACGGCCAGCCGGGGCGGTCCAGGTCTAAGCCGTTGCCAGCGAGGATCTCCATGTGTGCCTTGTAGTAGGCGTCCAAGGTGCCGATGTCCCGCCAG
This sequence comes from Micrococcus lylae, assembly GCF_900163825.1. Classification (NCBI taxonomy): domain Bacteria; kingdom Bacillati; phylum Actinomycetota; class Actinomycetes; order Micrococcales; family Micrococcaceae; genus Micrococcus; species Micrococcus lylae. The sequence goes on from NZ_FUKP01000060.1 coordinate 53,555, forward strand.
TAGCCCTCGTGGCGGTATTCGTGGGTCCTGCCGCGGGCCACCAGGGCCGGGACGATCGACTCGCCGTAGTCGCCGAGTGCGCTGCCCTCCGGAGCGTCCTCGTTCTCGGGCCCCTCGCAGGCGGCCGCCTGCTCCCGGGCCTCGGCGATGAGCGCGTCCAGGACCTCGCCCAGGGCGTGGACGTCCATGATGAACGCCTCGGTGGCCACGAGCCTGCCCTTCGGGTGGCGGGGCTTGTAGTCGTAGTCGGTGACGCGGTGGTCGGCGTCGACCTGGACCACGCCGAAGCGCGAGGGGTCCTCGTCCGTCTCGGTGGTGATGACGGTCAGCTCGGAGCCGCGCTCATGGTGGGCCGCCAGGGCCGGGCGCAGGTCGATCTGGAAGAGGTGGTCGGCGGAGAGCACCATGACGGTGTCTGCGCCGAAGGCCTTCACCGCGGCGAGCTGCTGGTGCAGGGCGTGGCCGTTGCCCGCGGCGAAGCCTTCCTCGTCCCGGCCCTCGGCCGGAGGCATCAGGCGCAGGCCGTGGCGGGTGCCGTCCAGGTCCCAGGGGCGGCCCATGGCCAGGTGCTGGTTCAGGGTGAACGGGCGGTACTGCTCCACCACCCACACGTCCCGGATCCCGGAGTGGGCCAGGTTGGACATCACCACGTCGATCAGCCGGTACTGGCCGGCCACGGGCACGGCGGGCTTGGCGCGCGCGTCCGTCAGCGGGGCCAGGCGGCTGCCCTTGCCTCCGGCCAACACGAGGGCCACCGTGGCGGTCAACGGGTCCTGCGGGAACGGGTCTGCCATGGTGGCCTCCGTGGGTTCTTCCGGTCATGGGCCTTTCCCATGCGCGAGGTGAACACTAGGAGCCCGCGGATGACACGTAAATGAGAGGGGTCTCCCGCCTGTCCGACACACAGACCCGGCATATCGAACGCGGGGCAGAAGGTCCGTGGGCGGGGACGGCGGGGCCCGGCCGGACCGGCGTCCGTGGACCTCTCACCGCTGGCAGGTGCGGCACCAGAACAGGCGGCGGGAGTCGTCCTCCGGGGAGCCGAACTCCTCCCGGGCGACCGGTCCGCGGCAGCGCAGGCACCCCTGCCGCTCGCGGCCGTACACCCAGTAGTCGGGGGTGCGCGGCGCCGGCGGGGAACCGAGGAGCACCTCCACCCCGAAGGGGGCGGCCGGGTTCGGCCTGACCCCGGTGGTCCGCCTGGGACGTGACGACGACGGCGCGTACGGCGGGCAGTTCGCCTGCAGCAGTCTGCGGTTCAGTTCGATCAGTCCTGGCACGTCCTGGACCTCGCCGATCGGGCGGTGCGGGTCGATCCCGGCCAGCAGCAGCGACTCGCATCGGTAGATGTTGCCGATGCCGGAGACCAGGCGCTGGTCCAGCAGCGCCAGCCCCACGGGCCGGGCGGGGTCCGCGGTGAGGCGGGCGACGGACTCGGTGAGGAGGAGGTCGGCGGGGCGCAGGCCGTCCGGGCCGGGTGGGGCGTCCCAGGCCGGGTCCAGCAGGTCCGGACCGAGGAAGCCGAGCCGCTGCTGCTCGTCCGCGGTGCGGATCAGCTCCAGCAGGCCCAGCTGGGCCCCGACGAACCGGTGCTCGGCCGTCTCCAGGAGTCCGCGGATCTGCCAGCCGGGAGCGGGCCAGCGGTCGGTCAGGGCGGTGGCGATCCAGCGTCCCTCCATCTTCAGATGGCTCAGGAGGGTGAGCGGCTCGGCGGCCTCGGCGGCGCGGTCGACCGGCGGGGTGAGGCGGATCAGCAGGTACTTCGCGCGGGGCTCCACGGCGGCGACCGTCCACCCGGTCAGGTCCGCGGTGGCGTGGGCGGGCACGCGCAGCTCGGCGCGGGTGAGCGCGCGGCCGGCCAGCAGCGGCCGCAGCCGGTGCGCCAGGCGGAAGAGAGAATCGCCTTCGGGCATGGGGCCGAGGCTACCGCTGCGATGAACCCCTCGTTCCGATCCAGAGCCTGCCGGATGTACCCCCTTCGTTCCGATCCAGAGCCTGCCGGATGTACCCCCTTCGTTCCGATCCAGAGCCTGCCAGATGTACCCCCCTCGTTCCGATCCAGAGCCTGCCGGATGTACCCCCTTCGTTCCGATCCAGAGCCTGCCGGATGTACCCCCTTCGTTCCGATCCAGAGCCTGCCAGGAGCGCTCTGTTTCGGATCGAGGGTGTCCGGGAGTGGGGCGTTCCGGCGCCTACGCCTTCGTTCCGTTCCAGAGCCTGCCAGGAGCGCTCTGTTTCGGATCGAAGGCTTCCGCATGGGGCAGGCTCACCCCCGGTACCGCAGCCCCGACGGGCTCGAGTAGAACCCGGCGGCCAGCATCGCCTCGGCCAGCGGGGTGCCCAGCAGCGGCCCGCCGTTGAGCTTCTCCAGCGCCAGCTTCTCGGTCTTTGCCTGCCGCAGCGCGTGCACGAGCGCCCCCGCGGCCGCCTGCAACGCCGCCCGATCATCCGAGAAAGCCAGCAGCGTCCGTCCGCCGCGCTCCACGTAGAGCGCCAGCGCGCCCTCGACGAGCACCACGATCGCCCCCGCCTTGCGTCCCGGCCGCTGTCCGGTGGGCGGCACCCCGTCCGGCCCGGCGGGCACGGTCGGCCAGTCCAGGGCCGCACCGTAGGGGTTGGCCGGGTCGGTCGCCGCCAGCGCCCACGCGGCCGGGCCACGCTCCTGCGTCCTGCGCCCGCTTCCCGACGACGGCCCCGCACCCGCCGCGGCCCGCGACGGTCCCAGCGGGCTCACCTCGCCCGCACCCCAGGAGCCTGTCCAGGTATCGGCGCCGGCGTCACCGAGCGGCGACACCTCGCCTGAGGCGACGTCGTCCGACGCGGGGGAGGGGCCGTCGCCGTCCTTCTGGAACTGGCGGAGCCGGTCCACCACCGCGCCGGTGGAGAACTGGGCGCCGCCGAGGCGGTCCACGAAGTGGCCGCGGCGGACCTGCCCGGCCTCCTCCATGCGGGTGAGCAGCCGGTACTGACCGGCGAAGCCGCCGGGGACCTCCTCGGCCACCACGGAGCCGCGGGTGATCACGCCGTAGCGGTCCAGCAGCAGCTCGGCGGTGGCGTGGGCGCGCAGGGTCGGGTCCGGCTCCGGGGCCATGAGCAGGGACCAGCGGCCGGCCGCCCGCGCGGTCTGGGCCGCGGACATCCCCGCCAGCCCGGGGGAGAGGTCCTCGGACCGTCCGCGGACGCCGGCGAGCCCCGCGTACCGGCCACGCCCGCGCACCCCGGCCAGGCGTCCGGACAGCCCGCGGCCGCCCGTGCCGGTGGGACCGAGGCCCCCGCCGAGGCGGGCGGTGCGGGCCCGGGGCGTCTGCCGACCGGTGCGGTGCGCCGTCTTGCCCGCCGACAGCAGGCCGCGGACGGGCGCGAAGGTGTCGTTGCCGACCTTCCCGGACCAGACGAGCTGCCAGAGGGCGTCGAGGACGTCGGGGCCGTTCGCGGCCGGGCGGGCGGCGCGCACGCGCTCGACGAGCGGGCCGAAGAACCAGGCGCCGCCGCCGGAGAGGACCTCGAGGACGGCGGCCTGCAGGGCGGTGTGCTCGGGCGCTGCCGCAGGCGTCTCTCCGGTGGACCGGACACCGCCGCCGGAGCCGTCCGCGGGCCTGCCTGCGCCCACGGCCCCGTCCTCCGGCTCGGGCAGGCGCAGGGTCAGGTCCGCGGCGTCGGCGGGGTGCAGGGCGACCCAGCCGTCGTTGCCGGTGCCGGGGGCCACCCCGGACCACACGTACTCGCCGGTGGAGAGCAGCTCGTCCAGCATGCTCGGCGTGTAGTCGCGGACGCGGGCCGGCAGCACGTGGGACTCCCAGGCGCTCGCCGGCAGGGGCATGCCGGCCAGCTGGTCCAGCACCACGGCCACCCCGTCCACGCCCTCGAGGGTGGCGGTGCCGGCCCGGCCGGGCCTGGCCCGCAGGTGCTGCCAGTCCGCGAGGAACCGGGCGTACGCGACCTGGTCCACGGGCTCGACCTCGGCGCGCAGCGCGGCGAGGGAACGCCTGCGGATCCGCCGCAGCACCTCGGCGTCGCACCACTCGGCGTCCGGGCCGGTGGCCCCGGGGGTGCCCTCCGGCCGGAAGGCGCCCTGGGCCACACGGCGCTCGGAGGCCAGCCGCTGCAGCACCGGCACCACCACGGCCGCCCCGAGGCCGAGCGCGAACGCCGCCTCGTCCGCCGTGAACGGGCCGTGCGTGCGGGCGTACCGGGAGACGAGGTCCCCGAGCGGGTCCTCCACCGGGTCCAGGAATGCCACCGGCACGCCCATCGGCAGGGGCACGCCCAGGGCGTCGCGCAGGCGGGCGGCGTCCTCCACCGCGGCGAAGCGCTCCACCCCGCCGTGCCGGAACCGGAACGCGCGCCCGGTGCGGGTCAGCTCGTCCAGGTGGGCCAGAGCGGTCTCCGGGGAGGCCGCTCCACGGCCGTCCTCCGACCTGGCCCCCGCCTCCGGCGAGGCGGGGGGCTCGGGTGGGCGCCCGTCGTCGTGGCCCTCCTCCGGCGCCGGGGCGGCGCCCTCACCCTCCGGCGCCGAGGCGGCCTCCTCACCCTCCGATGGGGCGGGCTCCTCTCCTTCCGGCCGCAGCCGCGCGGTGGCCTCGGCCGGGCTCAGCGGGCCGACCAGCCGCAGCAGGTCCGCCACGCCCTCGAGTCCGCGCACGCGCCTGTCCGGGGAGAGCCGCTGCAGGTCCTGCTCCACGGCGTCGATGACGTCCGCGTCCAGCAGCTCGCGCAGCTGGGCGGTGCCGAGCAGCTCGTTGAGCAGGGCCGGGTCCAGGGACAGGGCGGCGGCCCGCCGCTCGGCCAGGGGCGAGTCGCCCTCGTAGATGAACTGCGCCACGTAGCCGAACAGCAGGGACTGCGCGAAGGGAGACGGGCTCGGCGTGGTCACCTCCACCATGCGCACCGAGCGGTCGGCGATCCGACCGGCCACGTCCCTCAGCGCCGGCAGGTCGTAGACGTCCTGCAGCACCTCGCGAACGGTCTCCAGGATCACCGGGAAGTCCGGGTGCTTGCGGGCCACGTCCAGCAGCTGCGCCGACCGCTGCCGCTGCTGCCACAGCGGGGTCCGTTTGCCGGGGTTCTGACGCGGCAGCAGCAGGGCGCGGGCGGCGTTCTCCCGGAATCGCGCGGCGAACAGCGCCGAGCCGCCGACCTCTGCGGTGACGATCTCCTCCAGCTCCTCTGCGGTGAACTCGAACAGCTCCGCGCCGGGCGGGTCCCCGTCCATGAGCGGCAGGCGCAGCACGATCCCGTCGTCGGCGGCCATGGCGGCGCCGGAGCTCGTCTCGATCCCGAACCGCTGGTGCAGGCGTGCGCCCACCGCCAGCGCCCAGGGGGCGTGCACGGCCATGCCGAAGGGGGAGTGGAGCACGATCCGCCAGTCGCCCAGCTCGTCCGTGAACCGCTCCACCACCAGTGTCTTCTCCGTGGGCAGCTGTCCGGTGGCCTCGCGCTGCTCACGCAGGTAGGTCAGCAGGTTCTCCTGCGCCCAGTCGTCCAGACCGGCCTCGGCCAGGCGCGTCCCGGCGGTCTCCGGGTCCGCGTCCACGGCACGGCGGAAGGCGCCCACCGCCTCGCCCAGCTCGGCCGGACGTCCGGCGGCGTCGCCGCGCCAGAACGGCAGCCGCCCGGGCTCGCCGTAGGCCGGCAGCACGAGCACCCGGTCCGCGGTGATGTCCACGATCCGCCAGCTGGTCGCCCCCAGCAGGATCACGTCCCCCACACGGGACTCGTAGACCATCTCCTCGTCGAGCTCGCCCACGCGCCGCCCGCCGGAGCGGGCCGAGCCGGCGCCCCCACGGCCGGAGGCGGATTCGCCGGTGTCTCCGTCGGCGGCGCCCGGCGCCCCGGGCGCACCCGACTCGGCGGCGTCCGTGGCGAGGAACACCCCGAACAGCCCGCGGTCCGGGATGGTGCCGCCGGAGGTCACGGCCAGCCGCTGCGCCCCCGGGCGGGCGGTCAGCGTGCCGGCCTCCCGGTCCCACAGGATGCGCGGGCGCAGCTCGGCGAACTCGTCCGAGGGGTACTTGCCGGCCAGCAGGTCCAGCACGGAGGCGAACGCCGCGTGCGGCAGTGTGGCGAACGGTGCGGCCCGGCGCACCAGGTCGAACCACTCCTCGGCCTCCAGGTCCTGCACCGCCACGGCGGACACGGTGTGCTGGGCCAGGATGTCCAGCGGGTTCGCCGGGATCCGCAGCGCCTCGATCCGCCCGGCCCGCATCCGCTCCGTCACCACCGCGGTGTCCACCAGGTCCCCGCGGTGCTTGGGGAAGAACACGCCGCGGGAGACCTCGCCCACCTGGTGTCCGGCACGGCCCACGCGCTGCAGCCCGGAGGCCACAGACGGCGGCGACTCCACCTGGATCACCTGGTCCACCGCGCCCATGTCGATGCCCAGCTCCAGCGAGCTGGTGGCCACCACGCACCGGATCCGTCCGGTCTTCAGCGCCTCCTCCACGATCGCCCGCTGCTCCTTGGACACCGAGCCGTGGTGCGCACGGGCGAAGTCCGAGACCGTCCCGGCGTCCGCGCCGGCGCCGCCCATCAGCTGCGCGGGTGCGGGCCTCGTGGTCGCCGGGCCCAGCCCGGTCGCCTCGGTCAGGACGTCCCCGAGGCGGACGGGGGCGCGGTCGGCGGGCCGGGGTGAGGGGCCGTCGTCGTCCCCCTCATCCCCGACGACGGCACCCGCCTCCGCCTGGGTCCTGGCCGCCTCCTGGCGTGCTTCCCAGATCTCGTTGAGCCGTCCGGTGAGGCGCTCGGCCAGGCGGCGGGAGTTCGCGAAGACCAGGGTGGAGCGTCGCCGGGACACCAGATCCACGATCCGCTCCTCCACATGCGGCCAGATCGAGCCGCCGAGGGGCTCGGAGGCACCCGCTCCGGCGGTGCCGGCCTGCCCGCCGAGCGCATCCGGGGCGTCCGCCGCCCCTCCCGGCGCGGTGGCCGGCTGCGGCGGCAGGGACAGGTCCGTCATGTCCGGCACCGGCACGGTCACGGTGAGGTCCCAGCGCTTCTCGGAGACCGGACGCACCACGTCCACCGGCTGGACGCCGCCGAGGAACCGGGCGACTTCGGAGGCCGGTTCCACCGTGGCGGACAGGCCGATGCGCTGGACGGGCTTGTCCAGCATCGCGTCCAGGCGCTCGAGGGACAGGGCCAGGTGGGCGCCGCGCTTGGTGCCGGCCACCGCGTGGACCTCGTCCACGATCACCGTGCGCACCCCCGCCAGCGCCGAACGGGCACGGGAGGTGAGCATCAGATACAACGACTCCGGGGTGGTGATGAGGATCTCCGGCGGGTCCTGCACCAGGCGTCGACGCTCGGCGGCCGGGGTGTCCCCGGAGCGCACGCCCACCCGGATGTCCGGAACCTCCTGACCGGCGTTGCGGGCGGTCTGCGTGATGCCGATCAGCGGGGCGCGCAGATTCCGCTCCACGTCCACGCCGAGCGCCTTCAGCGGAGAGATGTAGAGGACCTTGGTGGGCGCCGGGTCCTCCTCCGCCACGGGCTCGCGGAGGAAGCCGTCCAGGGCCCAGAGGAAGGCGGAGAGGGTCTTGCCGGAGCCGGTCGGGGCGATCACCAGGGCGTTGCGGCCGGAGGACACCGCCTCCCAGGCGCCGAGCTGCGCGGCGGTGGGGGCGGCGAAGGCGCCGGTGAACCAGGTGCGGGTGTGGGCGGTGAACCGGCCGAGGACGGCCTCGGCCTGGGGCTCAGACATGGTGGTACGGCCGTCCTGCGGAGATCTCCTGGGCGCGGTAGACCTGCTCGGCGAGGATCAGACGGACCAGCTGGTGGGGAAAGACCAGGCCGGACAGGGACCACACGCGGTTCGCGCGGGCGTGGACCGTCTCGTCCACCCCGTAGGCGCCCCCGATGACCACCGTGACCGGCCTGCCCACGTCGAACTGCTGCTGCAGGTGCGCGGCCAGGCCGGGGGAGTCGAAGCCCTTGCCGCGCTCGTCCAGCAGCACCACGTGCTCGGCCGGGGTGATCTTCGCCAGGATGCGCTCGGACTCCTCGGTGCGGGCGGACTCGTCCTGCCGGGAGGAGTGGGGCAGCAGCTGCCACGTGAGGTCGTAGGGCTTCTTCAGACGCCTCTCATACCGGGTGATCCCCTCGGACACCCAGGACTCGTGCTTCTTGCCGACGGCCAACACCTTCACGGTCATGCGTCCCATCATGGCACCCGCCCCGGACAGGGTGGCAGGTCCCCGTGGGTCCGCGTCGACACGGACGCCCGGCACCTGGTGGAATCGGGGCCATGGAGAGCATCGTCCGCACCGAGCAGCACGGCCCGGCCGCCGTGGTGACCATCGACCTTGCCGAGGCGCACAACGCCCTGGACCGCCACGCCATGGCGGAGCTGGCGGAGGCGGTCCGGTCCGCGGCCCGTTCGCCGCAGGTCCGGGCCGTGATCCTCACCGGCGCCGGCGGCCGTGCCTTCTGCGCCGGGTTCCGCCTCGGCTCGATGGACGAGGAGGCGGAACGGGACCCGGAAGGCACCGTCATGGCGGCGGTCGCCGGGATGATCCGCGCGGTCCTCGAAGCCCCGGTCCCCGTCATCGCCGCGGTGGAGGGCGCCGCCGCCGGTGTGGGTGCCTCGCTGGCCGTGGCCGCCGACCTGGTGGTGGCGGGCGAGTCCGCGTACCTGCTGCTGCCCTTCGGGAAGGTCGGCCTGGTGCCGGACGGAGGCATCGTGCAGACGCTCGCCGAAAGCCTGGGCCGTCACCGGGCCATGGACCTGATGCTGCGGCAGCGTCGACTGCCTGCCGGTGAGGCCGCGCAGGCCGGGCTGGTGTCGGAGGTCGTCCCGGACGGGTCCGCCGTGGCCACGGCAGTGACCTGGGCCGAGGGCCTTGCGCAGACCCCGCGGCAGGCGCTCGTCGAGACGAAGGCGGCCGTCAATCGCCGCACCGTGGATCTGGTGGAGGAGACCCTTGCGGCGGAGAGCCGCGTCCAGGCGGAGCTGCTGAGGACGCAGGAGCACCGTGCCCGGGTCGCCGCGTTCCTCGGACGCGGTCGCTGAGGGGAGCCGCCATGGAGGACAGGGGCAGGACGCCTGCGCAGGAAGAGGACACGGCCATGGGTCCTTCGGGGGCTCACGGCCGTGCCGTGGGTTCCCGACGACGGCGGCGCGCCGCCGGCGGGGACGTCGCCCGCCGCCGTGTGCTGGGGTGGGGGATCGGTGCCGTGGTGGCCGCCGTCCTCGCCTGGGTGGGTGTGCTCGTGCACCGCTGGTTCCAACGGGAGGTGGTGGGCGTCGGCCCACGCGCGATCGCCTCCCGCGAGGACATGACGATCTTCAGGGGCTTCCGCTATGCCCAGCAGGCTGGCCAGGGCGGCGTGATGGACGTGTACGTCCCGCGCGGCGAGGGGCCCTTCCCCGTGCTGATGTGGACCTACGGCTCCGGTTGGACCTCGGACCGCGGCAACGTCGGCGGCGAACGCATCGCCGAGGCACTGATCCCGCACGGCTACGCGGTGGCGGCGTTCTCCGTCCGCAACTCCGGGCAGGGCCGCTTCCCCTCCCACGTGCATGACGCCAAGGCCGCCGTCCGCTGGCTGCGGGACTATGCCGCGGACCTGAGGCTGGACCGCGAGCGCATCGCCATGGGCGGCAACTCCTCCGGCGGCTGGATCGCCATGATGACCGGGGTGACGGCGGGCCTGCCGCGCTTCGAGGGTCAGGTCGGCGGGGTCTGGGACCGCCCGTCCGACGTGCAGGCGGTGGTCAACTTCTTCGCACCCATCGACTTCCTCACCATGGACGGCCAGATGCTGCCCGGTGCCTGCAAGTCCTTCAACAAGGGGCTCGGCATCACCGAGTGCCACTCGGACGCCGAGGGCTTCGAGTCCCGCATGCTCGGCGTCCCCGTGAAGGAGAACCCGCAGCTCGTCCACGAGGCCAGCCCGCGCACCTACATCGGCTCCCGCACCCCGCCGACGCTGATCGTGCACGGCACCCGTGACACCGTGGTGCCGCACCAGCAGAGCCGAGACCTCTACGACGACCTCGTGCGTGCGGACGTGCCCAGCGTCTTCTATGAGGTCCACGGCGCAGGTCACGTGGTGGACCTGGCCAGGGACACCGCCGTCACCACCTCGACGGTGCACCAGCACCGCGTGCCGCTGGCCGGGCGGCGGGAGCACTTCTCCTGGGACGCGGTCGCCGCCTTCCTGGACGTCCAGATGCCGGTCGCGGCCGCGCCCGGGCAGACGGGCCCGCAGCGGGTGGGGCCGTCGTCGCCAAGCCGCTGAGGCGAAGGCCCGGGCATGACGAAGGCCCCGTCTCCCAGAGGAGGCGGGGCCTTCGTTCGGCGCGGTGACGGTGGGATTTGAACCCACGGTACGGGGTTACCGTACACAGCATTTCGAGTGCTGCACCTTCGGCCGCTCGGACACGTCACCAGACTGGTGCAGACTACCCGAGACCCTCTGCCGACCCCAAACCGGGCGTCGGGGGGCTGGGGCGGCGTTCAGCCCCTGCGTGCGGCGAAGAAGTCGCGGAGCAGGCGGGTGCACTCGTCCTCCCGGACGCCGGCGCGCACCTCGGCCTGGTGGTTGAACCGGGGGTCCCGCAGCACGTCCACCACGGAGCCGCAGGCGCCGGCCTTCGCGTCCCAGGCGCCGAACACCACGCGGGGGATCCTGGCGAGCAGCACGGCGCCGGCGCACATGGGGCAGGGCTCGAGGGTGACCACCAGAGTGCAGTCCTCCAGTCGCCAGCCGTCCGCACTCCCGTCGGCCTGCCGGGCGGCCACGGCACGGCGCAGGGCGAGCACCTCGGCGTGGGCGGTGGGGTCGTGGACCTGCTCGCGCTCGTTGCCGGCGGAGGCGATCACCTCGCCGTCCGGCCCCACGACGACGGCCCCGATCGGCACGTCTCCGGCCTCACCGGCCGCGCGGGCCGCCTCGAGGGCGACGCCCATCCAGGCGTGCTCGGCCGGGCGCTCGTCGAGGGGGAGAAGGGAGTCGGTCACCGCTCCAGCCTACGGTCCGGAGCCCGTCGCCGGGACGGGGGTCCCGGTAGATTGGAGGCATGCGCGTACATGTCGTCGACCACCCGCTGGTGGCCCACAAGCTCACGATCCTCCGGGACAAGAACACCCCGTCGATGATCTTCCGTCAGCTCACCGAGGAGCTCGTCATGCTGCTCGGCTACGAGGCCACCCGTGGCGTGGCTGTGGAGCCGCGGGAGATCGAGACCCCGGTGTCGAGGATGACCGGCACCCGGCTGAAGCGGCCGCGTCCGCTGATCGTCCCGATCCTCCGTGCCGGTCTCGGCATGCTCGAGGGCATGGTCAAGATGGCCCCCTCCGCCGAGGTGGGCTTCCTGGGCATGGCCCGCAACGAGGAGACGCTGGACATCGTCACCTACGCCGAGCGCCTGCCGAACGACCTGACGGGCCGTCACGTGATCGTGCTGGATCCGATGCTCGCCACCGGCGGCACCCTGGTCGAGGCCATCCGCTTCCTGTACGAGCGGGGCGCCGAGCGCGTCACCTGCGTGTGCCTGCTGGCCGCGCCGGAGGGCATCGAGCGCCTGGAGAAGGGCATCGAGGGCTTCGAGGTGGACCTCTACCTGGCTGCGATCGACGAGCGGCTGAACGAGAAGTCCTACATCGTCCCGGGCCTCGGCGACGCCGGCGACAGGCTCTACGGCCTCGCGGAGTGAGGGCAGTGTGAGGCGGTCCGCTCTGTAACACTCCGGGCGAATGTTTCATCCAGCAGTCGGACCGGAGTGGCTGCCGGAATGGCCCGGCACCCGTTGGGTGCCGGGCCCTTCTGCATGTGCGTGCATAGTTCTTCGATGCCGCAGAGTGGCAACGGGTGCCGTTCTTCGGAAAACGCCCGGTCAGCGAGTTCTCGGCCGGAAAGTCGCCTGGAAGGTTATGCAGGCGCCTCAATAGTGAGCTTGGCCACGATCAGCCGCCAAGCGTCTCGCCAGGTGAGACGAGCGGCCTTGTGTTACTTGCCGGATCCTTGTGTGACGACACATTCTTGTCATGTGACACGGCGCCGGACTCCACGCCGGCGACCGCACCACCACCCGTCTCGTCAGGAAGAGCAGTCCCATGGGCGACACCGCAGGCTACGTTCACATCTCGGTCCGGAATGCACAGCGTCGAGCTGCCATGCACTCCCACGCCCCGAACCTGCGGCTGGCGTCCGCCCATGAGGACCATCCGACGACCCATCCGGCGGCGGTGCTGGCCCCCCGCGGCGGCGGCCCCCAGCCGGTCTCCCGGGAGAACGAGGCCCGGGGCTTCGTCCTCTACGTGGGCATGGACGAGCTGTCCGCCTCCGCGGCCGGAACCTCTCTGACCCGCCTGGCCAACGAGCTGCGACACTATGTGGAGTCGCTCGTCCCCGGCGCCGAGTCCCACGCCGCCGTGGCCATCGCCCCGGCCGGCGCGGAGGGGTCGGATCTCGAGGTCGTCCGCCAGGTGCTCGGCGACCCGACCATCCAGTCGGCCGTCCGCCCCGAGCTCGCGCAGGCCCCGGCGCCCGTCTCCACCCGTCAGCCGGGCATCCTCATCGACCTGTCCCGTCGCGAGGTGCAGCTGGACGGGGAGGCGCTGAACCTCACCTTCAAGGAGTTCGAACTCCTCAACTACCTCGTGGAGAACGACCAGCGCACGGTCGGCCGCGAGGAGCTGCTCGAGGCTCTCTGGAAGAACTCGGACGAGACCCCGAACGAGCGCACCATCGACGTCCACATCCGCCGGCTGCGCGCCAAGCTCGGCCGCCTCTCCAGCACCGTCCGCACGGTGCGCGGCCAGGGCTACCGCTTCTACCGCCATCCCGAGGTCGTCGTCTGGGCTGCCCCGGAGTACAGCATCTGACCTGCCCGCCGCCACGTGGCGGCCCTTGGCGACGACGGCCCCTCGCCCTGCGCGGGCGAGGAGCCGTCTCGTACTGTGGGGCCATGGCCCGCCATGACGTGAAGACCCTGCTCGTGATGCGCCACGCGACCGCCACCTGGGCGGCCGACGGCGTCGATCACCACCGGCCGCTGACCGGCCACGGCCACGAGGAGGCGGCGGTGATGGGCCGTTGGATGGTCGCGGAGGGCCGGTTCCCGGACCAGGTCATCTGCTCGGACGCGCTGCGGACGCGGCAGACCTGCGTGTGGATCGGTGAGGCGCTGGGGGAGAAGGCGCCCACCCCGTACCTGGACCCCCGCCTCTACGGGGCCGACGCGACCGGCGCGCTGTCGATCGTCAACGAGACCGAGGAGACCGCCCGGAGCCTGCTCGTCATCGGCCACATGCCGTGGGTGCAGGCGCTCGGGATGCGGCTGATGTCCGCTGACTCGGACGAGGATGCCGCCCTCGACATGGCCCGGGAGTACCCGCCGGCCGGGCTGCAGGTCTTCGACGTCGAAGGGCCCTGGGCGGAGCTCGACGGCCGAGACGCCCGTCTGGTGTCTTTCATCACACCCTGAGTCGAGGCGGAGGCGGAGCTGTCGCGCGGGGCGAGTGCCGTCGTCGTGCAAGCTGCCGAGGCAACGGAAAGGCCCCGCACCGTGGTGCGGGGCCTTTCCTCTGGCGCGCCCTAAGGGATTCGAACCCCTGACCTTCTGTTCCGTAGACAGACGCTCTATCCAGCTGAGCTAAGGGCGCTCGTTCTCAGCTCGTCGCTGCGAACTTGTAAAACACTACACGACGATCTCGGGCGATGCAAAGTCGGCGTCCTGGTGCCGTGGCGTGACCTGCCCCACGCTTCGCCTCGCGCGCGCTCGGGTTAGGATGGGGCCACTCGGAGAGCCACAAGGATGTGGTGCCGCGCTGTGGGCGTGTGCCGTGTTCGTGGTGACTCTGACCGGCCCCGGATCGTCTACGGGAGGAAATCCCCATCATGGCTGACAACGCCACCACCGAGTTCGCCCAGCGCGCCACCGAGAACGCGCCCACCTCGTACGCCCAGCTGCTCCAGTGGGTCGGCGAGATCGCCGAGCTGACGCAGCCGGACGAGGTGCACTGGGTGGACGGCTCCCAGGAGGAGTACGACCGCCTCGCCGCCGAGCTCGTGGAGGCCGGCACCCTCACCAAGCTGGCCGAGGACAAGTTCCCTAACTCCTATGCGGCCTTCTCCGACCCGGCCGACGTCGCCCGCGTCGAGGACCGCACCTTCATCTGCTCTGAGAAGGAGGAGGACGCCGGCTTCACCAACAACTGGATGGAGCCCGCGAAGATGCGCGGCATCCTGGAGGACGCCTTCCGCGGCGCCATGAAGGGCCGCACCATGTACGTGATCCCGTTCGTCATGGGCCACCTGGACGCCGAGGACCCGAAGTACGGCGTGGAGATCACCGACTCCGCCTACGTGGTCATGTCCATGCGCATCATGGCTCGCATCGGCACCGACGTGCTGAAGAGGATGGAGGAGACCGAGGCGTTCTACGTCCCGGCCGTCCACTCCGTGGGCGCCCCGCTCGAGCCGGGTCAGGAGGACGTGGCCTGGCCGTGCAACGAGACCAAGTGGATCGTGCACTTCCCGGAGGAGCGCTCCATCTGGTCCTTCGGCTCCGGCTACGGCGGCAACGCGCTGCTGGGCAAGAAGTGCTACGCGCTGCGCATCGCCTCGGTCATGGCCCGCGACGAGGGCTGGCTCGCCGAGCACATGCTGATCCTCAAGCTGACCAGCCCGGAGGGCAAGGCGTACCACATCGCCGGCGCCTTCCCGTCGGCATGCGGCAAGACCAACCTCGCCCTCATCGACCCGACCGTCGAGGGATGGAAGGCCGAGACCCTGGGCGACGACATCACCTGGATCCGCCCGGGCAAGGACGGCGAGTTCCGCGTCATCAACCCGGAGGCCGGCTACTTCGGCGTCGCCCCGGGCACCGGCTGGTCCACGAACCCGAACGCGATGCGAGCCATCGCCAAGGGCAACTCGATCTTCACCAACGTCGCCCTCACCGACGACGGCGGCGTGTGGTGGGAGGGCATGACCGACGAGACCCCGGCCCACCTGACCGACTGGCGCGGCAACGACTGGACCCCGGACTCCGACACCCCGGCGGCCCACCCGAACTCGCGCTTCTGCACCCCGATCGACCAGACCGACATGCTGGCGGACGAGTACCACCAGCCGAACGGCGTGAAGCTGGACGCCATCCTCTTCGGCGGCCGTCGCAAGACCACCGTCCCGCTGGTGACCGAGTCCTTCGACTGGGAAGACGGCGTGCTCAAGGGCGCCACCCTCTCCTCGGAGACCACCGCCGCCGCCGTGGGCGCCGTGGGCGTGGTGCGTCGCGACCCGATGGCCATGCTGCCGTTCATCGGCTACGACGCGGGCGACTACCTGAACCACTGGGACAAGGTCTCCGGCGAGGCGGACGCGGACAAGCTGCCGCGCATTTACCTGGTGAACTGGTTCCGCCGCAACCGCGACGGCGGCTTCGCCTGGCCGGGCTTCGGCGAGAACTCCCGCGTCCTGAAGTGGGTCGTGGAGCGCCTCGAGGGCAAGGCTGACGCCACCGAGACCCCCATCGGCTTCGTCCCGACCCCCGAGTCCCTGGACCTCACCGGCCTGGACGTCAAGCCCGAGGACCTCGAGGACGCCCTCAAGGTCGACGCCGAGGAGTGGGCCAAGGAGAACGAGCTGATCGAGGAGTGGCTCGGCAAGTTCGGCGAGTCCCTGCCGGCGGCCGTGCGTGAGAAGTTCGAGGCCCAGAAGGCCCGCTTCAACGGCTGACCTGGTCCCGGCCCGGCGGCCGGTGACACCACGACGACGGCCCCCTCGCCTTCACGGTGAGGGGGCCGTCGCGTGTCCGGGGCCGGAGGCGGCGCGGGCCGGTGGGGGCGTGGGGCCGCCGAGGCCTGGAGTCGCCGGCCGGGCAGGCTCGGCTCAGGCGGCGAGCCAGAGGTCCGGGCCGAAGACCTCGTAGTGGATCTGCGTGGCAGGGACGCCGGCCTCGATCAAGGCCGAGCGGACGGCCTGCATGAACGGCAGCGGGCCGCAGAGGACCACGTCCGCGTCCTGCGGGACCCGGGCCTGCGCGATGTCCATGCGTCCCTCGCGGGCGCCGAGGCCCTCCGGGGCGTCCGCGGTGGAGCCCAGCCACAGGTGCAGCTCGCCCCGCGGCAGCGCGTCCACGGCGGCGCGGACCTCGTCCGCCAGGGTCAGGGCCGCGGCGGAGCGGTCGGCGTGCAGGGCGATCACGCGGCGCTGCGAGCCGCGGGCGGCCAGGTCCTGCAGGATCGCGGCGGCCGGGGTGATGCCGATGCCGGCGGTGGCCAGCACGAGCGGGCGCTCCTCGTCCGCGGACACGGTGGACAAGGTGAGGTCGCCGTAGGGGTTGGAGACGTCGAGGACGTTCCCGACCTGCACGGAGTCGTGCAGGACCGGAGAGACCTCGCCGCCGTCGTCCCGCTTGACCGTGATGACGCGGACGTCCGCGGAGGCGGCGTCCGAGGAGAGCGAGTACTGGCGGGCCTGCAGCAGGCCGTCGGCCACGGGCAGGCGCACGGACACGTACTGGCCGGGCTCGCCGACGGTGGCCGGGGTGTCGTCGGCCGGGACCAGGCGGAACGTGAACGCGGAGGCGCCGGCGGGCTCCTTGGACTCCACGCGCCACGGGGTCCACATCTTCGTGTTGGCCTGCTTGGCGTAGAGGCCCTTCTCCAGCTTGATCAGGGCGTCGGCCATGAGCCAGTAGACCTCGGTCCAGGCCTCGGCGACCTCGTCGGTGACGGCCTCGCCGAGGGTGTCCGCGATGGCCCAGAACAGGTTCTCGTAGACGATCTGGTGCTGGTCCTCGGTGATGCCGAGCGAAGTGTGCTTGTGGGCGATGCGGGAGAGCACGGCCTCCGGCAGGGAGTTCGGGTGCTCGAGCAGGTGCACCGCGAAGCGGACGATCGAGCCGGACAGGGCCTTCGGCTGATCGCCGTTGCGCTGGTTGGCGCGCGAGAACACGCCATTGAGAAGCTCCGGGTGGGCCTCGAACATGTGGGCGTAGAACTTCGGGGTGATCTCGTCCATGTGGGCGGCGACGACCTCGGCGGTGGCCTCGATGACGGGGCGGGACTTCTCGGAGAGCACGGCTTCCTCCTGGGCGGTGTAAATGTTGCCTTGCGGAGACAAGATTACTCCCGTGGGCGGGGAGTGCAAGGCGAGGGGAGCCGAAGGTGACCGAGGTCTCGGAAGGCGAGGGGCCGTCGTCGGGAAGGTTGGGGCGGCAGGCGGTGGGGCCGGGGCGCTCAGCTGGGCGGCAGGGCCGGCAGGCCGAGGGCGACCGGGATGCCGGTGGCCACCAGGGAGCGGACGGTGACCGGCTCGAGCTCAGCGAGGAACGCCTCGCGGGCGCGGTGCAGGGCGGTGCGCAGGCGGCAGGCCCCGGCCAGGGGGCACGGGGTGCCGGACTCGTGGCCGGCGCAGTCGATGACCTCGTCCCGGGGGGCCAGCTCCCGCACCAGGGAGCCGACGCTGAGGTCCAGGCCGGCCGGCGTGATCTGCGCCCCGCCGTAGCGGCCGCGGGCCACGTCCACCGCGCCGCGGCGACGCAGCTCCACGATCGCCTTGCTCACGTGGTTGTAGGGGACCGCGATCTCCTCGGCGATCCTCTGGCCGGTGGCGCGCTCGTCCGGACGGCGGGCGAGGTCCATGAGGACCCGTAGACAGACGTCCGTGAACGCGTTGAGCTTCATGGGGCGATTATCCCGCCTCCGGGAGGCGGACTTCCAGTGGGGAAGGTCCTGTCCTCCACAGTCCCGCCGGAGGCCGTCAGAGTGTCCGCTCCGGCTGGCAGACTGGCCGCATGAGCACCGCAGAGCAGACCCCGCCGGCCGACGACTCCCTCCACGCTGAGGCACTGCGGATGCTGCGCAGCCTCGTGGGGAACGAGCAGGCGCAGTTCAAGGACGGCCAGTACGAGGCCGTCGAGGCGCTCGTGCGGCACCGCCGGCGCGCGCTGGTGGTCCAGCGGACCGGCTGGGGCAAGTCCGCCGTCTACTTCGTCGCGTCCCTGCTGCTGCGCGCCCGCGGTGCCGGCCCGACGCTGATCGTCTCCCCGCTGCTGGCGCTGATGAGGGATCAGGTGGAGGCGGCCTCCCGCGCCGGCGTGCGTGCGGTGACCATGAGCTCGGCCAACGCCACGGAGTGGGACGAGGTCCGAGCCCGCCTGGCGGAGGACTCCGTGGACGTGCTGCTGATCTCCCCCGAGCGCCTGAACAACCCCCGCTTCCGTGAGGAGCAGCTTCCGGATCTCGTGGCGCGCATGGGCCTGCTGGTGGTGGACGAGGCCCACTGCATCTCGGACTGGGGCCACGACTTCCGTCCGGACTACCGGCGCATCCGGGACCTCATCGGGCGCCTGCCGGCCGTGGGGGAACGGGCGGTGCCGGTGCTCGCCACCACCGCGACCGCGAATGAGCGGGTGGTGCAGGACGTGGTGGAGCAGCTCGGCGTGCAGTCCGCGCAGGAGGTCTTCGTGCTCCGCGGCCCGCTGGCCCGCGCCTCCCTGCAGCTGGGCGTGCTGCGCATGCCGAACCCGGCCTCCCGGCTGGCCTGGCTGATCTCCCACCTGAAGGATCTGCCGGGCTCGGGCATCGTCTACGCGCTCACGGTCTCCTCCGCCGAGGACACGGCGCGGGCCCTCGCCGAGGCCGGATACCCGGTGGTGGCCTACACCGGACGGACGGACCCAGAGCAGCGGGCGCAGATCGAGCAGGACCTCAAGGCCAACCGGGTGAAGGCCGTGGTGGCCACCTCCGCGCTCGGCATGGGCTTCGACAAGCCGGACCTCGGGTTCGTGGTGCACCTGGGGGCTCCGAGCTCCCCGGTGGCGTACTACCAGCAGGTCGGCCGAGCCGGCCGCGGCACCGACCACGCCGAGGTGCTCCTGCTGCCTGGCCCCGAGGACCGGGACATCTGGCGCTACTTCGCCACCGCGTCCATGCCGGACGAGCGCGAGGCACTGGCAGTCCTCGAGGCACTCGAGGCCAACGGCACCATGTCCGTGCCGCAGCTGGAGACCGCCGTGTCCATGAAGCGCACGGCCCTCGAACTGCTGCTCAAGGTCCTGGCCGTGGACGGGGCAGTGGTCCGCGTGGGCGGCGGCTGGCAGCGCACCGGGCAGCCCTGGAGCTACGACTCCGAGCGGTATCAGCGGGTGGCCGAGGCCCGGCTGGCGGAGGAGCGGCTCATGCTGGACTACGAGAACACCGACGGCTGCCGCATGGAGTTCCTCGCCCGCACCCTGGACGACCCCACCGCGGCCCCCTGCGGCCGTTGCGACACCTGCGCCGGCCCCTGGTACCCGACCGGCTCGGACACCGAGGCCCGCGCCGCCGCCGAGCGTTCCCTGGGGCGGGTGGGCGTGCCCCTGGAGCCGCGGAAGTCCTGGCCGTCCGGCATGGATCGGCTCGGCGTGCCCGTGAAGGGCCGCATCCCCGTGGAGCTGCAGGCCGACGAAGGCCGTGCTCTGGCCCGTCTCTCCGACGTCGGCTGGGGCACCCGCTTGCGCGAGCTCCTGCACGGCGAGGACGCTCCGGTGCCGCAGCAGGTCCTGGACGGGGCCGTGAAGGTCCTCTCCGCCTGGAACTGGGAGCAGCGGCCGATCGCCGTCGTGGCCATGCCCTCCCGTGGCCGCCCGCAGCTGGTCGGCTCCTTCGCCGAGGGGATCGCACGGATCGGGCAGCTGCCGTACCTCGGCACCCTCGAATCGGTGCACGGCGGCCCCACCGCCGGGCCCGGCGGCAACAGCGCCTACCGTCTCGGCTCGGTCTACGGGCGCTTCGGCGTCCCGGTGCAGCTGGCCGAGATGCTCGCCTCCGCCCCGGACGCCGGTCGCCACGGCCCCGTGCTGCTCGTGGACGACCTCGCCGACTCCCGCTGGTCCATCACCGAGGGTGCGCGCGTGCTCCGGGAGAACGGCGCCCAGGGCGTGCTCCCGTTCGTGCTGGCGCTGTCCGCCTGACGCGACGAGGCGGCCCCCTGCTCAGATGGGCAGGAGGGCCGCCTCGTCTGCGCCGTGCGTCCCCGGCGGACTCTGCGCCGTGCGTCAGCGCTCGGCGCGGACCACGGCGAGCACGCGGTCGCGGACGGCGGCCATGGTGGGCTCGTCCTTCGCCTCGCCGTTGTAGCGCAGGAAGGGCTCGGTGTTGGACGGGCGGAGGTTGAACCACCAGGAGCCGTCCTTTGCGGAGACCGTGGTGCCGTCCATGCGGGAGACGTCGATGTCCTCGCCCTCGTGGTCGGCCAGCACGGCGGCGATGGCGGCGTCCTTGTCCTCCACCTCGGAGTTGATCTCACCGGAGGCCACGTAGGGCTCGTACTCGTCCGCCAGCTCGGACAGCGGGGCCTCCTGGCCGCCCAGCGCCGCCAGCACATGCATGGCGGCCAGCATGCCGGTGTCCGCGTTGAAGAAGTCGCGGAAGTAGTAGTGCGCGGAGTGCTCGCCGCCGAACACGGCGCCTTCGGAGGCCATCACGGCCTTGATGAAGGAGTGGCCCACGCGGGTCACCACGGCGCGGCCGCCGTCGGCGGCCACCAGCTCCGGCACCGCCTTCGAGGTGATCAGGTTGTGGATGATCACCGGGGTGTCCTCGCCGGCGGCCTTGGCGCGGGCGATCTCGCGGCGGGCCACCAGGGCGGTGATCGCGGACGGGGACACCGGGGCGCCCTTCTCGTCGATCACGAAGCAGCGGTCCGCGTCGCCGTCGAAGGCCAGGCCGATGTCCGCGCCGTGCTCCACCACGGCCTTCTGCAGGTCCACCAGGTTCTCCGGCTCCAGCGGGTTCGCCGGATGGTTCGGGAAGGTGCCGTCCAGCTCGAAGTACAGGTCCACGATCTCCAGCGGCAGCGCCTCGAGCACGTCTCCGCCCAGGACCGCGGGGGTGGTCTTGCCGGCCATGCCGTTGCCGGCGTCCACCACGACCTTCAGCGGGCGGATGCCCCTGAGGTCCACGAGGGAGCGCAGGTACTCGGCGTAGCCGGCCAGGATGTCGCGTTCCTCCACGGTGCCGACCGTCTCGGCCGTCGGGACCTGTCCGGCGTCCAGGTAGCCCTGGGCCACGTCGCGGATCTCGAAGAGGCCGGTGTCCGAGGACACCGGGACGGCGCTGGCCTTGGCCATCTTCATGCCGTTGTAGGCGGCCGGGTTGTGGGAGGCGGTGAACATCACGCCGGCCGCGTCCAGCACGCCTGCGGCGTAGTAGAGCATGTCCGTGGAGATGGTGCCGATCATCAGCACGTTGCCGCCGCGGGCGGTGGCGCCGGCGGCGAAGGCGTCCTTGAACTCGGGGGAGGAGGGGCGCATGTCCCCGCCCACCAGCACGGTCTTGCCGGCCAGGTCCAGCACGTCCACGAACGCGGCACCCACGGCGCGCACGGACTCGGCCGTGATGGTCTCGCCCACGATCCCGCGGACGTCGTAGGCCTTGAACGAGTCGGTCAGTTTGATGTCACCCTGTGTAGTCACGTGGTCGATGGTAGTGGACCCTT
Source organism: Micrococcus lylae (assembly GCF_900163825.1). Lineage (NCBI taxonomy): Bacteria > Bacillati > Actinomycetota > Actinomycetes > Micrococcales > Micrococcaceae > Micrococcus > Micrococcus lylae. The sequence continues at coordinate 74,987 of NZ_FUKP01000060.1, forward strand.
CGTGCTAGAAGTGGTCGCATGGACCCCTCCCGTGACGGCTCTCACCAGGACGCCGAGGGCACGGGGCGGTGGGCCCCCGGGCAGGCCGGCTACCGCCGACTGCTCTTCGGTCTCTTCCTCGCGGGCGTCGCCACCTTCGCCCAGCTCTACTCCCCGCAGGGTCTGCTGCCGCTGGTGGCGGCAGACCTGCAGGTGACCTCCCACGAGGCTGCGCTCCTGGTCTCTGCGGCCACCGCAGGCCTGGCACTGTCCGTGATCCCGTGGGCCTTCGCCTCGGACCGCTGGGGCCGTCGGCGGGCGATCGCCGTGTCCATGGTCTCCGCCTGCGTCTTCGCCGTGGCCGGAGGCCTGGCGACCTCCTTCCCGCTGCTGCTGGCCCTGCGCTTCGCCGAGGGGCTGGCCCACGGCGGCGTCGCCGCGCTCGCGGTGGCGCTGATCGTGGAGGAGGTCGAGTCCTTCGCCGTGACCCTCGCGGCCGGCACCTACATCGCGGGCACCACGCTCGGCGGACTGTCCGGACGTCTGATCGCCGCACCGATCGGCGAGGCGGCGGGCTGGCATGCCGGCATGCTGACCGTGACGGGCGTGGGCGTGCTCTGCGTCCTCGGCTTCCTGCTGGTCACCCCGCAGGCGAGGCACTTCGTCCGGCGCCCCACCCCGCTGTCCGGTGTGGTCTCTGCCGCCGTGGAGAACCTGCGATCGCCGGTGCTCTGTGCCGTCTACCTGCAGGGTGCCCTGCTCATGGGCGGCTTCGTGGCGCTCTACAACTACGTCGGGTTCGCCGTGACCGCCGAGCCGCTGTCCTGGCCGCTGTCTGTGGTGGCCCTGCTGTTCCTGGCCTATCTCGCGGGCACCTGGACCTCACCGTGGGCGGGCTCCCTCGCGCTGCGCTTCGGCCGCTACCGGGTCCTGGCGGGGGCGTCGCTGGTGATGGCGGCCGGGGCGCTGCTCACCATCGTGCAGAGCCCGTTCACCCTGATCCCAGGCCTGCTGCTGTTCACCGGTGCCTTCTTCGCCGCACACTCGGTGGCGTCCAGCTGGGCGGGCCTGGCCGCACGCGGCGGCCGCGCCCAGTCCACCTCGCTGTACAACCTCGGCTACTACGGGGGATCGTCCCTGTTCGGGTGGCTCGCCGGCGTGGTCTTCGAGGCCGCCGGCTGGGCGGCCACCGTCCTCGGCATCGTCGGCCTGGTCCTGTGTGCCATCGCCGTGGCGGCCCTGGTGCTGCGCCGGGCCGCCCACGCGGATTGAGCTCAGCCGCGGACCTCGGCCAGGTCGTCGCCGACGGCCGAGTAGCCCTGCTCGCGCCAGGCCTCGAGCACGTCCGGGTCCTGCAGCTCCAGCCAGTCGATCATCGTCTGGTAGGTGACGCAGTAGGTGCCCTCCTGCGGGCAGAACTCCTTCATGGTCTCGGCCAGCGCCGGGTTGTAGGCGTCTCCGCCATAGGTGTTGAAGTGGTTCCCGAACACGATCGGCGCACGGTTGGAGCTGGAGACCGAGTCGTACACGTACCGGTAGGTGTCCAGGTAGATCTCTGACAGCTTCTCGGTGTCGTTCTCTCCGACGCCCAGGCGCTGCGAGGAGACCCAGAAGTTGTAGTCCATGGTCATGATGTACGGGTTCTCTGCGCCCATGGACGCGGCCATCGGCGAGTAGAACAGCGGCATCTCGAACTCCCAGATCCCGTCCTCCTGGTAGGGCCAGGCCACACCGCGCTGCTGGGAGCCGCGCGAGGTGTCATAGGTGTGGCCGAACTCCTTCCACACCGGGACGAGCTGGTCCCACCGGCCGTCCAGGCAGGGCAGGCGGTGGCCCTGGATCGCCTCGGCGGGCACCTCGAGCTCCGGGAAGTCCGGATCGTCGTACCCGTTGATGCCGGCCGGGTCCGCGAGGATCTCGTAGAACTGCCGGTGCTCCTCGCGCCAGTCGTCGGTGTCCCACTTGTCACCGCCGTACTTCTCCACGAAGCACAGGTGGCCCATGTAGTGGGTGCCGATCTCGTGGCCGGCGGCGTATGCGGCGTTGACGGCCCGGATGCGCTCGGCGATCTCCTCCTTGGGGCCGCCGAGGTCCTTCGCCACGTGGCCGGGCTCATTGCCCGGGGCCTGGTACCAGGTGCGGTTCTCCGGCTGGAGCAGGTGGATGCCGGACAGGTAGACGGTGAACTTCGCGTCCACCTCCTCGGCGACGTCCATGAAGTACTCGTAGCGGTCGGACTCCAGGCCGCCGTCGAAGGAGTAGAGCAGGAACTGCGGCGGGGTCTCCTCCGCGGAGAAGGCGCGCATCGGCACTCCCTGGTCGTTCGTCTCGCCGTCCGGCGTCCCGGCGCCCTCAGAGTCCCCGGAGCCCTCAGAATCCCCGGCGCCTTCAGAGTCCTGGGAGGCGCCGGCGGTCTCGGACCCGTCGGCGGCGTCGCCCGGCCCGCCGTCGTCCTCGGACGCCTCCGAGGAGCCCTCGGACGTCTTCCCCGCGTCGGTGGTGGCGGTCGACGAGGGCCGCGCGTCCGAGCGGTCCCCGTGTTCCGCCGGATCGGCCTGGCACCCGGCGAGGGTGAGGGCGAGGGCGGCGGTGAGGGCGGCGGCGGACCGACGGGCGGTGAGGACTGCAGGCATGCGGGGCCCCTTCTATCACTGCAGGGAAAGATCGAGCGGCCTTACAGTCTCATGGCTGTTTCACAGCTGACAACCGGCACAGCGGGAGTTCCATGGAAGTTCACCTGTGTCCTTGGTCTCACCTGTGTCCACAAGGGGCCATCCACCACGACGGCGGCGCCTCACCCTGCCAGGGTGAGGCGCCGCCGTCGGGGTCGCCGGGGCCGTCAGACCGCGCGCGGAGGGAAGGTCACCAGGTGATGTCCTCCAGGTCGTCGCCCTTGGCGGAGGCCTCCGCGGACTGCCACTGCTTCACACGCTCCGGGTCCTGCAGCGAGAGCCACTGGATCACGTCGCGGTGGGTGGTGCAGTAGGTGTCCGGCTCGCCGCAGACCTCGGACATGAACTGCTCCACGGCCGGGTTGAACGCGTTGTCGTTCCAGCCGTTGAAGTGGTTGCCGAGCACCAGCGGGGCGCGGTTGCCCGCATAGGCGGAGGCGTACATGTACCGGTAGGTCTCCAGGGCGGCGTCGTGCATGACATCGCGCTTCTCCGGCTCGTTCTTGGCGCCGTTGATCTTGGCCCAGAAGTTGTAGTCCATCGCGGTCACGATCGGGGAGTCGTCGCCCTCCTTGGCCGGGCTCTCCGGGCCGTCGAAGGCCGGCGAGTACACGACCGGCACCTCGAACTGCCAGAGGCCGTCCTGCGAGTACGGCCAGTGCACGCCCGTGCCGAGCGTGGAGGAGCGGGAGGTGTCATAGGTGATCCCGTGCTCCTTCCACGCCGGGACCAGGTCGCTCCACGTGCCGTCCAGGCAGGGCAGGCGGCCGCCGCGGATCGAGTCGGGCTGCACCTCGAGGGTCGGGAAGTCGGCGCCGTAGCCGTTGTTCTCCCGGTAGTTCGTGATGAAGTCGAAGAACTGGTCCAGCTCGGACTGCCAGTCCTCCGTGCTCCAGGTGTCCGCGCCGTTCTTCGAGCTGGCGCAGAAGTGGCCGTTGTAGTGGGTGCCGATCTCGTGGCCGCGGGAGTTCGCCTGGTTCAGGTCGTCGACCAGCTGGGCGATCGACTCTTCGTCAGGGTAGAAGGACACCGCCGCGGCTCCCGGCTCCTGCTTCGGGCCCTGGTAGATCTCGCTGTTGGCCTTCTCCACCAGGTAGATGCCGGTCAGGAACACCGTGAAGCGCGCATCGTGCTCCTGGGCCGTCTCCATGAAGGTCTGCCAGCGGTCGTGCCAGCCGCCGCCGTCGAAGGAGACGAGCACGAACTGCGGGGGCTTCTCGCCCTCCTCGAGCTTCTTCATCGGCACGTTCGAGGGGACGGTGCGCCAGGACTCCTCGTTGGGGACCTCGGGGTTCTCCGGCATGGGCTCGCGCGGGATCGGGGCGACGCCCTTCTCGGACGCCTCCTTCCACTTCTCCTCGTTCGTGCTCTCGTCCGCGCCGCCCTCGGAGTCCTCGGAGCCTTCGGCGTCCTCCGACCCGTCGGACTCGTCGGACCCGTCGGAGCCCTCGGCGTCCTCCGAGTCGCCCGAACCCTCGGCGTCCTCCGCGTCGGTGTCCCCCTCCTGGCCGCCCTCGGCCGGTGCGGAGGCGGACTGCTCCTGGGACGCGCCCTCCGCGGCCTGGTCTTCCTCAGGGGCCTGGCATCCGGTCACGGTCAGGGCAAGGGCCGCCGCCAGCGCCCACCAGCGGTGACGAGACGGCGTGGGTCGTGCTGCCGCGGACAGTGACATGGATGCTCCTTCTGTTCAGGTCCACTGTGGAGGGGGCGCCGTCAGGCAGTCCTCTCACGGTCCAGTGTGCCTCCTGTGAGCATCTAGCGTCAGGTGTTGCAGGACTGCGACGTCGGCCCCGCCCGTGCCTGGACGCGCCCCCGGCGCCCTGCGCAGTGGCACCGGGGGCGCCCTGCCCAGTGACACCTAGATGTTGTGGGTCATGAGGTTCTTGACATCGGTGCCGGGCTGAGATGAGACGAGTGGGCCTCTCCCGCAGGATGGAAGTTCCTACACAACCCATCCGCGCGAAAAGGCCCACTCATGACTCACGCTAACGCACCCCTGACCCCCACCGGCCGTCTCAGGATGGTCCACCGTCACCTGAACGACGGGATCCCGCAATCCCACGTGGCCGCTGAGTTCCGGGTGAGCCGGCCCACGGTGGCCACCTGGGTCGCCCGCTACAAGGCTCAAGGCGAGGCAGGACTTCAGGACCGGTCCAGCCGGCCCCAGCGCTCACCTGACCGACTCGATCCGGTCCTGGTCGCCCAGATCCACGCCCTGCGGCGGGAGCGCAAGTGGT
>NZ_FUKP01000033.1:0-3355 GCF_900163825.1 Micrococcus lylae
GCCGGCGGTGGGGGAGCCGGGGGCGGTGCCGCCGGCACCGGCCACTGGCTCCTCGCGGTCTCGCTGCACTACGTCGCCGGCCTGGCGGTCCTCTCCCGCGCGATCGACGCCGGCACCGACGTCGTGCCCCTGCCCGCCGGCCCCTTCACCGCCGCCGCCTTCGCGCAGGCCTGCGCACAGCTGCCGGACGACGGCCGGCCGCGGCTCGTCTCCCTCGTGCCCACCCAGGTCTCCCGTCTGCTCGCCGAGGACGCGGACCCGGCCGGACGGGAGGCGTTGGGCGGCTTCGACCACGTGCTCGTCGGCGGGGCCCGCCTGGCCGGTCCCCTGCGCGCCGCCGCCGAGGCCGCCGGGATCCGGCTCACCGCCACCTACGGCATGGCCGAGACCTGCGGCGGCTGCGTCTACGACGGTCTGCCCCTGCCCGGCGTCGCCCCCGAGATCCTCGACCCGGACGAGGAGGGCGTCGGCCGCGTCCGCCTCGCCGGCCCCATGGTCGCCGCCGGCTACCTGGACGACCCCGCCCGCACCGCCGCCTGCTTCGACCACCCGGACGATTCCTTCCCTGCCCGGTTCCTCACCGAGGACCTCGGCCGCCTGATCCACGACGACGGCCCCCGCCTGGCCGTGACCGGCCGCGCAGACGACGTGGTCATCACCGGCGGCGTGAAGGTCTCCGCCGCCGCGGTGCAGGCCGTGCTCGAGGCGGCCCCGGACGTCGCGGATGTCTTCGTCGGCGCCGTGGAGGACCCGGAGTGGGGCCAGCGGCTCTGCGCGGCGGTCGTCCCCGCGCAGGGGGCACACGCCTGGCGCGAGGACACGCAGAGGAGACTGGCCGTCGTCGTGAAGGATGCACTCGGCGGGCCGGCGACGCCCAAGACCTGGCTGGCCCTGGACGCCCTGCCGCTGCTGTCCACGGGGAAGCCGGACCGGCGCGCGCTCACGGCACAGTTCGCCGCCGCATAGGCTCAGCGGCCGTACCTGCTGCCCCGCCCCGCGACCTGACCCGCCCCGACCTCCTCACCGCCGCGGCCCTGCTCGCCAGCGCCTTCGACCAGGCGGCGTCTCGCAGGCGACGATGCAGCGGCCGGTGCACGCAGTCCGCTGAGCGCAACTCCTCCGTAGGCTGGTCCCATGAGCTCCCCCCACCTGCGCGACGCGACCGCCGCCGACCTCGACGCCCTCGCGGCCGTCGCCGCCGAGGCCCTGTCCACGCTGCCGCTGTGGACCGAGCTGATCCCGGACCGGGGCGAACGCCGGGCCGTCATGGCCGCCCTGTACCGCGGCATGTTCGCCGACGCCCTGGCCCGCGGTGGCCGTGTCCGGCTCGCTGAGGACGAGCACGGCGTGACCGCCGCCGCCCTCTGGTCCTCCCCCGGCAACTGGCGGCCCTCCACCCTCCGCAGTCTCCAGGCGCTGCCCGGCATGGTCCGCGCCCTGGGCCTGCGCGGCACCGTGCGCCTGATGACGGTCAGCGGGCGCGGCTCGGCCGTCGCCGTGAAGTCCCACCCGTCCGAGCCGCACTGGTACCTCGCCGTGGTCGCCACAGCCGACCGGTCCCGCGGCCGGGGCCTCGGCACCCTGCTCCTGGAGGACGGCCTGGCCCACGTGGACGCGCAGGGCATGCCTGCCTACCTGGAGTGCGAGCCGCACCTGGAGGGCTGGTACCGCCGCTTCGGGTTCGGGGTCCGCCAGGTCCTCGAGATCCCGGAGGGCATCGTGGACGGGGCCGTGCTTGATCACCAGCTGGGCATGTGGAGGATCCCCTCCCACGCCTGACGCCGCCGGGCCCGCCCGCCGTCGACCTGCGTGGGACAATGACCGGTGGCCGACTCGCACCGCGGCCGCCCTGCACGGAACCAGGAGGTCCACCGCACCCATGGCCACGATGTCCCAGTGGGTCGCCGCCGCTCGCCTGCGCACGCTGCCGATGGCAGTGGTGCCGGTTGTCACCGGCTCGGCCGCCGCACACACCCTGGACGGCTTCCACCTCGGCCGCGGGCTGCTGGCGATGGTCGTCGCCCTGGCCCTGCAGGTGGGTGTGAACTACGCCAACGACTACTCGGACGGCATCCGCGGCACCGACGACGACCGCGTCGGCCCCTTCCGCCTCACCGCGTCGAAGCAGACGGCGGCGAAGAACGTGAAGAACGCGGCGTTCGCCTGCTTCGGTGTGGCCACGCTCGCCGGATTCTTCCTGGTGGCCCTGTCCGGCACCTGGTGGTTCCTGCTGGTCGGCGCCGCCGCCGTGGCCGCCGCCTGGTTCTACACCGGCGGCTCCAAGCCCTACGGCTACCTGGGCCTGGGCGAGGTGTTCGTGTTCGTGTTCTTCGGCCTCGTGGCCGGCCTCGGCACCACCTACACGCAGGCCCTCGAGCTGAACGCGGCCGCCTGGGTCGCCGCCGTCTCCTCCGGCCTGTTCTCCACGGCCCTGCTGATGGCCAACAACATCCGGGACATCCCCACGGACCGCGAGGTCGGCAAGATGACCCTCGCCGCCCGCGTGGGCGACCGACCGGCCCGCTACGGCTACATCGGCATGATGGCCGTGGCCACCCTGCTGCCCCTGGTCCTGCTCGGCGCCTCCGGCTGGTTCGCGCTGACCGTGCTCTCCGCGGCCCTGGCGTGGATCCCGTCCCGCACCGTCCTGAAGGCGGACCACCCGCGCAGGCTCATCCCCGTCCTGAAGGCCACCTCCACGGTCGGGATCTTCTGGGCGATCCTGTTCGTCATCGCCTGCCTCACCGTCTGAGCCGCTCCCCCGGCCAGACGGCCGCAGACAACGACGACGGCCGCCCACCGGCGCAGGTGGGCGGCCGTTCTCGTGGGGTCGGGTCGTCCCGGCCGAGCCGGGCGGAGACCACGGCGAACGTGCGGCCGGAAGGCGCGTGCCGTCGTCGGGAAACAGGAGGTGCCCCTCGACAACTGGTGAGGACTCACCGTCGTCAGGGCCCGGAGTCCCGGCTCAGAGGGCGTGTCCTCACCAGTTGACGGCAGGGAACCGGGTGGCTCAGCTGCGGAAGCGGCCCTCGGTGTAGGCGTCCTCGGCCTCGGCATCGGCCTGCTCGGTCCTGCCGCGGCGGTTCCGGGACACGCCCCGACGCCAGGCCGCCATGTCCTCGGTCGCACCGTCACGCAGCCGGCGCAGACCCAGGTAGCCGACCGCGAAGGACAGGATCAACGCCACCAGCACGGACAGCACCATGCCGAGGTCCATCGCCATGCAGAGGTACCAGACGCCGACGAACACGACGATGCGGATGAGGCCGTAGAGGAGGAAACGCACCCCGCCATTCTAGGTGTACTCGGCCATGACGTTGGTGACAGATAGACGTTGACGATGAAAAGAACCTCC
>NZ_FUKP01000034.1:0-6136 GCF_900163825.1 Micrococcus lylae
GGGCACTGGTCCAGCCGGCACCGGCAAGAGAAGGCCCCGCGCACCAACACACCACGCCCGAACGCCGCACCCACACGGCAGCCCCGCACAAAAACGGGAAACCACGGCACACAAAAAAAGGGGAGGCCCCGTACCACACAGGTACGGGGCCTCAACCCACAAAGAATGTCCGGCGGCGACCTACTCTCCCACAACCTCCCGGTTGCAGTACCATCGGCGCTGTGGGCCTTAGCTTCCGGGTTCGGAATGGAACCGGGCGTTTCCCCCACGCTATGACCGCCGTAACCCTAGAACCACACCCCCAACACCCAAACAAGGCCAAGGGGCGGGTAAACCTCACAAGTCACAACACATCGCGACACATATTCACTTACACGCTCAAGCAACCATACACCACAGTCACCCAAGGCTGCAATCAGACAACCGCACAGTGGACGCGAACACCACAACAAAAGTGTTTGTAAGTCATCGGCCTATTAGTACTGGTCAGCTCCACACGTCGTCAGTCCGTGCTTCCACATCCAGCCTATCAACCCAGTGTTCTAGCTGGGGGCCTCACACCCTCAAAGGGGCAAGGAAATCTCATCTCGAAGCCGGCTTCCCGCTTAGATGCTTTCAGCGGTTATCCATCCCGAACGTAGCTAATCAGCCATGCACCTGGCGGTACAACTGACATACCAGAGGTTCGTCCGTCCCGGTCCTCTCGTACTAAGGACAGACCTTCTCAAATTTCCAACGCGCGCAGAGGATAGGGACCGAACTGTCTCACGACGTTCTGAACCCAGCTCGCGTACCGCTTTAATGGGCGAACAGCCCAACCCTTGGGACCAACTCCAGCCCCAGGATGCGACGAGCCGACATCGAGGTGCCAAACCATGCCGTCGATATGGACTCTTGGGCAAGATCAGCCTGTTATCCCCGAGGTACCTTTTATCCGTTGAGCGACGGCCGTTCCACAACGAGCCGCCGGATCACTAGTCCCGACTTTCGTCCCTGCTCGAGCTGCCACTCTCACAGTCAAGCCCCCTTGTGCACTTGCACTCAACACCTGATTGCCAACCAGGCTGAGGGAACCTTTGGGCGCCTCCGTTACCATTTGGGAGGCAACCGCCCCAGTTAAACTACCCATCAGGCACTGTCCCTGACCCGGATCACGGGCCGAAGTTAGATATCCAGAGTTACCAGAGTGGTATTTCAACGATGACTCCACCAACACTGGCGTGCCGGCTTCACAGTCTCCCACCTATCCTACACAAGCAACACCGAACACCAATACCAAACTATAGTAAAGGTCACGGGGTCTTTCCGTCCTTCTGCGCGTAACGAGCATCTTTACTCGTAATGCAATTTCGCCGAGTTCACGGTTGAGACAGCGGGGAAGTCGTTACTCCATTCGTGCAGGTCGGAACTTACCCGACAAGGAATTTCGCTACCTTAGGATGGTTATAGTTACCACCGCCGTTTACTGGGGCTTAAATTCTCCGCTTCGCCGAAGCTAACGGGTCCTCTTAACCTTCCAGCACCGGGCAGGAGTCAGTCCGTATACATCGTCTTACGACTTCGCACGGACCTGTGTTTTTGATAAACAGTCGCTTCCCCCTGGTCTCTGCGGCCCCTACCCCCTCACACCAGCACGTGGTGCTCAAGGTCAGGGCCCCCCTTCTCCCGAAGTTACGGGGGCATTTTGCCGAGTTCCTTAACCATGATTCTCTCGATCGCCTTAGTATTCTCTACCTGACTACCTGTGTCGGTTTCGGGTACGGGCGGCTAGAACCTCACGCCGATGCTTTTCTAGGCAGCATAGGATCACCGGATCACCCACATGGTGGGCGCCCATCAGGTCTCAGGCACACAACCGGCGGATTTACCTACCGGCAGCCCTACACCCTTAGACCAGGTCGATTCCATTGCCTGGCCCGGCTACCTTCCTGCGTCACACCTGTTAATGCGCTTGCCTCCTCGGTTCAGGTCCCGCGCTCCACACCACACGCCCTGCTCAAAGAACAAGGTCGAGGATGCTTCGGGCGGTTAGTATCACCGAATCAGCATGGACGGTCCTTCACCGGTACGGGAATATCAACCCGTTGTCCATCGACTACGCCTGTCGGCCTCGCCTTAGGTCCCGACTCACCCAGGGAAGATTAGCTTGACCCTGGAACCCTTAGTCATCCGGCGGACGGGTTTCTCACCCGTCTTTCGCTACTCATGCCTGCATTCTCACTCGTGCACAATCCACCAGAAGTTACCCGCTGGCTTCACCTCGTGCACGACGCTCCCCTACCCATCCAGAAAAACTGAACGCCACGGCTTCGGCGGTGTACTTGAGCCCCGCTACATTGTCGGCGCGGAATCACTTGACCAGTGAGCTATTACGCACTCTTTCAAGGGTGGCTGCTTCTAAGCCAACCTCCTGGTTGTCTCAGCAACTCCACATCCTTTCCCACTTAGCACACGCTTAGGGGCCTTAACCGGTGGTCTGGGCTGTTTCCCTCTCGACTATGAAGCTTATCCCCCACAGTCTCACTGCCACGCTCTCACTTACCCGGCATTCGGAGTTTGGCTGAAGTCAGTAACCTTGTAGGGCCCATCGTCCATCCAGTAGCTCTACCTCCGGGAAGAAACACGTGACGCTGCACCTAAATGCATTTCGGGGAGAACCAGCTATCACGGAGTTTGATTGGCCTTTCACCCCTACCCACAGCTCATCCCCTCCATTTTCAACTGAAGTGGGTTCGGTCCTCCACGCGCTCTTACACGCGCTTCAACCTGGCCATGGGTAGATCACTCCGCTTCGGGTCTAGGACACGCGACTCAACGCCCTATTCAGACTCGCTTTCGCTACGGCTACCCCACACGGGTTAACCTCGCCACGTATCACTAACTCGCAGGCTCATTCTTCAAAAGGCACGCTGTCACCTGAACACGCAGGCTCCAACGGTTTGTAGGCACATGGTTTCAGGTACTATTTCACTCCCCTCCCGGGGTACTTTTCACCATTCCCTCACGGTACTGATTCACTATCGGTCAACAGGTAGTATTCAGGCTTACCAGGTGGTCCTGGCAGATTCACACGGGATTCCTCGAGCCCCGTCCTACTCGGGCAACCACTCAACAGCGGCGGAACGCATTACAACTACGGGACTGTCACCCTCTACGGTCGACCATCCAAGATCGTTCGTCTATACGCCCGCACCTCACCGCGACGTGCCGGCAGACACGCCAAGAGCAGGCCCACAACACCGCACATGCAACCCCTGCCGGGTATCACACACATACGGTTTAGCCCCATCCGCTTTCGCTCGCCACTACTCACGGAATCACTTTTGTTTTCTCTTCCTGTGGGTACTGAGATGTTTCACTTCCCCACGTTCCCCCCAACCGGCCTATGTGTTCAACCGGTGGTCACACGACACGTCGTGCGGGGTTTCCCCATTCGGAAATCCTGGTCTCAACGTCCGGTTATCGACTCCACCAGGCTTATCGCAGATTCCCACGTCCTTCTTCGGCTCCTGTTGCCAAGGCATCCACCATGCGCCCTTAGAAACTTCCAAACACTAGAAGTCCAAAAAATGAGCATAAGATGACATCATTCTCGGCATCACCACACCTCACCAAACACCCCACACAACGTGGGACACTCAGATCAACGATGCAGCAACAAAAATAAGATGCTCGCGTCCACTATGCAGTTCTCAAACAACAACCCCCACACAGCCCCACACCAACACACAGTCGATGCTTCACCATGCGAAGACTCAACCAGGAAACAACGTCACACCCACACAGGATGTGCCTGCTGTCCCAAAACCCAACAGTGTGCCAACACCAGCACGCACCACCAGCACCCACAGCTTTCCAACAACCCACAAGAGCTGCGTACTCACCAGACGCCGGCACCACCACTGGCACCATTCATTGATGTTCCACCCATGAGCAACCGACCATCACACACTCGGTGATGCCATCGGCACTAAATGCTCCTTAGAAAGGAGGTGATCCAGCCGCACCTTCCGGTACGGCTACCTTGTTACGACTTAGTCCCAATCGCCAGTCCCACCTTCGACGGCTCCTTCCACAAGGGTTAGGCCACCGGCTTCGGGTGTTACCGACTTTCGTGACTTGACGGGCGGTGTGTACAAGGCCCGGGAACGTATTCACCGCAGCGTTGCTGATCTGCGATTACTAGCGACTCCAACTTCATGGGGTCGAGTTGCAGACCCCAATCCGAACTGAGACCGGCTTTTTGGGATTAGCTCCACCTCACAGTATCGCAACCCATTGTACCGGCCATTGTAGCATGCGTGAAGCCCAAGACATAAGGGGCATGATGATTTGACGTCGTCCCCACCTTCCTCCGAGTTGACCCCGGCAGTCTCCCATGAGTCCCCACCATCACGTGCTGGCAACATAGAACAGGGGTTGCGCTCGTTGCGGGACTTAACCCAACATCTCACGACACGAGCTGACGACAACCATGCACCACCTGTGAACCCGCCCCAAAGGGGAAACCGTATCTCTACGGCGAACGAGAACATGTCAAGCCTTGGTAAGGTTCTTCGCGTTGCATCGAATTAATCCGCATGCTCCGCCGCTTGTGCGGGCCCCCGTCAATTCCTTTGAGTTTTAGCCTTGCGGCCGTACTCCCCAGGCGGGGCACTTAATGCGTTAGCTGCGGCGCGGAAACCGTGGAATGGCCCCCACACCTAGTGCCCAACGTTTACGGCATGGACTACCAGGGTATCTAATCCTGTTCGCTCCCCATGCTTTCGCTCCTCAGCGTCAGTTACAGCCCAGAGACCTGCCTTCGCCATCGGTGTTCCTCCTGATATCTGCGCATTCCACCGCTACACCAGGAATTCCAGTCTCCCCTACTGCACTCTAGTCTGCCCGTACCCACCGCAGATCCGGAGTTAAGCCCCGGACTTTCACGGCAGACGCGACAAACCGCCTACGAGCTCTTTACGCCCAATAATTCCGGATAACGCTCGCACCCTACGTATTACCGCGGCTGCTGGCACGTAGTTAGCCGGTGCTTCTTCTGCAGGTACCGTCACTTTCGCTTCTTCCCTACTGAAAGAGGTTTACAACCCGAAGGCCGTCATCCCTCACGCGGCGTCGCTGCATCAGGCTTGCGCCCATTGTGCAATATTCCCCACTGCTGCCTCCCGTAGGAGTCTGGGCCGTGTCTCAGTCCCAGTGTGGCCGGTCACCCTCTCAGGCCGGCTACCCGTCGTCGCCTTGGTGAGCCATTACCTCACCAACAAGCTGATGGGCCGCGAGTCCATCCAAGACCGAAATTCTTTCCAACACCCACCATGCGGTGAATGCTCCTATCCGGTATTAGACCCCGTTTCCAAGGCTTATCCCAGAGTCAAGGGCAGGTTACTCACGTGTTACTCACCCGTTCGCCACTAATCCACCCCAGCAAGCTGGAGCTTCATCGTTCGACTTGCATGTGTTAAGCACGCCGCCAGCGTTCATCCTGAGCCAGGATCAAACTCTCCGTAAAAAAATTACAGAACAACCAGTCAACAGCCGGAAAAACCATCAACCAGTCAATTCAATCACTGGCACGCCATCGACACAGACACACGGGGGTGCGCCCGCCGACAGCCACCAATCAATAAATAATTGGCATCAACAAACTTGGCACACTATTGAGTTCTCAAACAACAGGCGCTTCCGACACTCAGCTCGACCCGCCATCGCGGCGCTTCGCTCCGGAGCAACTTCTCCATCCTAGCCGACCGACCAGAGAGTGTCAACTTGATGTTCTCAAGTCATTCACCATCCGGCCGTGGCAGACAAGGACTAACCTTACCACCACCAACCCGGTCCCTGTCAAACCCAACCGCTGGCAGCAACACTGCCAACCGGATCCTCCAGGACTCACACCAGCCGGCACGCACCAGAAGGCCTCCACGACCCCAGACACGAACCGCACTGACACACCAGGCGATCAGCTCTTCAAGAATACCCCTTCACTCCCCAAAGGAAATGACCGGGATGCTGACGTGAACACGGCAAACAACCGCTTGTTTCTCGTGTTTTCTACGGAAACCGTGGTACTCACTCCGACGCTGCGAACTGATCCGTTCCGCGCCTCAGCACGAGAAAGAACTCTACACACATCCCC
>NZ_FUKP01000022.1:0-26393 GCF_900163825.1 Micrococcus lylae
GCTTGGGGGCAAGACTCCCGCTCAACGAGTGTCATCAACGTGATGGCCGGGTACACCTAGGCTGGGCCCATGAGCAAGTCGGAGGAGGCCTACGCCCGCCTGACGCAGAAGATCGAGACCGGGGAGCTGCCGCCGGGTGCCGTCCTCACCGAGGCGGCCCTCATGGACGCCGCGGGAACGGGCCGCACGCCCCTGCGCGAGGCCGTGCAGCGGCTCGTCCGGGACCACTGGCTCTCTGCCGGCGGCGGGCGTGGACTGCAGGTGCCTGCGATCTCGGTGGACGATCAGCTGGAGAGGCTCGAGGTGCGGCGGTCACTCGAGGTGTTGGCCGTGGACCTGGCCTGCATCCGGGCGGGGGAGGAGCAGTTGGCGGACGTCGAGGCCCACGTGCACCATCTGCGTGCGGTGTCCGACCTGCCGGCGTACGTCGCCGCCGTGGGGCGTTCGCACGAGCTGTTGCGCACGATCGCGAACAACCGCTATCTGTCCGATTCCCTGGTCCCGCTCCAGGGTCTGTCCCGCCGGTTCTGGCTCGCCACCACGAAGGGTCTGTCCGGTGAGGTCGAGCGTGGCCGGGCGTTCTATGTCCCGGCGCTGGAGGCGGTGACCCGCAGGGACCCGGTGGGCGCCCGGGCCGGGGTGCTGGCGCTGCATGACTTCCTCGCGCGCTCGGCACTGGACTACGCGGCCCGACGCGCGGCCCACGGCCGGACCGAGCCGCCGTCCCCGTGGACCGAGGGGCGCTGAGGCGGGGGATCGCCACTCCGCCGCGCCGGGCCCGGCCTCAGGCCAGCAGTCCTCCATCCGTCCGGTGCCGGCTGACGATCGTGTGGATCAGCCGGGCCGCGGCCTTGGCCGTGCGACCGTCCACGTCCAGGGAGGGGTTGAGCTCCACCACGTCGGCCAGGGCCAGCTTTCCGGAGCGGGCGGCCTCCAGCGCACACGCGTGGATCACCTCGTACGGCACGCCGAATCCGGCCGGTGCGCTCACCCCCGGGGCGACGGCGGCCGGCAGCACGTCCAGGTCGATCGTCAGGTAGAGCACGTCCACCGCGTCGATGAACGAGCGCACCCAGCGGCGCACGCCGGTGATGTCGGCGGTCTGGGCCTGCTCGTCGGTCACCCAGGCGACACCGTGCTCGCTGGCGGTGTCGAACAGCGCGCGCGTGTTGTTGGCCTCGCTGATGCCCACCACCGCGTAGGAGAGCCGATGGTCCGAGCCTTCGGCATCACGCAGCGCCTGCAGGAACGGGGTGCCGGACGTCGCGTGGGACTCCTCGCGCAGATCGAAGTGGGCGTCCAGGTTGAGGATGCCCACGCGGGTGCCCGCTCCCACGCGCTTCGATCCCGCCAGACCCTGGTAGGAGGCGTAGGCGGTCTCGTGACCGCCACCGAGGACCACGGTGAGGTCGTGCTCGTCCAGCAGTCCGGAGATCCTCTCGCCGAGGGCCCGCTGCCCGTCTTCGAGGTCGCCGGGGTGTTCCTCGTCGCCGAGGCGGACCACCACGTCGCCGTGGTCCGACAGGGCGCCGGTCTCCGGGCGGTAGGACAGCGGGGAGAGCGCAGCACGCAGCGCGTGGGGCCCCTCCGAGGCACCGATGCGTCCGCTGTTGCGGCGCACGCCCTCGTCCGAGGAGAACCCGACGAGCGCGGTCGACCGCCCACCCCCGGCACCGGAGGGCGACGAGGAGGCGACGTCCGAGGCGGCGGAGGAGCCGTCGTCGGGAAGGGACGCTGCAGACGAGGCGGCACGGACCACCTGGTGCCAGCGGAGGTGTTCGGCGGTCTCGCCGTCGGTGCGGCCGGACCACCCGGGGGCGGAGGAGGGGGACGGGGCGGAGAGCTCGGAGGTCATGACCCCATCCCACGCCTGATCGCCCCCACAGGGCAAGCCGGGGCCGGCCCGGAGGTCACACGCGCCGAGCCAGAAGGACTGGCCCCTTCAACGCGTCGTGACGTGGCCGAACCCTCTGGCCCGGCGCAGGCCCAGGGCCTCACCGGTCGATCGTCTGCCGCTTCGAGCTGATCACTCCGGTCACGAACCCGGCGAGGTTGAGGCCGCCGTGGAAGCGGGCGTGCTCGATCTTCACGCAGCGGTCCATCACGATGTCCAGGCCGAGCTCCTCGGCCAGGCGTGCGGCGTCCTCGTTCCAGATGCCCAGCTGCAGCCAGACGGTCCTCGCACCGGCGGCGTGGGTCTCACGGACGATCTCCGGGGCGTCGGAGGCCTTGCGGAACACCTCCACGAGGTCCGGCTGCACGGGCAGGTCCGCCAGGGAGGCGTAGACCTCGTGGCCCAGGATCGTCTTCCCGGCCTCGGCCAGCACCGGGTTCACGAAGTAGACGTCGAACGTGGTGGAGCTCAGTAGGTAGGTGGCCACGAAGTACGAGGCGCGCGCGGGCTTGTCCGAGGCGCCCACGATCGCGATGCTGCGCGTACGGCGCAGGATCGCCAGCCGTTCCGGGGCCGTGGGGCCGGTCCAGGTGCGTTCGGGGATGACGGTGCTCATCTCAGGCCTCCTTCTTCAGTGCCGTTGCCGGCGGTCTTCTCCGGCTTCCCGACGACGGCCGCGTCCGTTCCCGGAGCCGGCTCGCCGTCGCGTGTGGTGCCGGTGGCGGCGGTGAGCGCCTGGTCCAGGTCCCAGAGGATGTCCTCGACGTCCTCGATGCCCACCGAGAGGCGGATGAGGTCCTCGGGGACGCCGCCGGCGACCAGCTGCTCGGCGGTGAGCTGCTGGTGGGTGGTGGAGGCCGGGTGCAGCACGAGGGTCTTGGCGTCGCCGATGTTGGCCAGGTGGCTGGCCAGCTGCAGGTTCGCGATGAACTCCGCGCCGGCCTCGCGCCCGCCGCGGTGCTCGCCGCCGGCCACGCCGAAGCTGAACACCGAGCCGACGCCACGGGGCAGCAGCGCCTGTGCCCGTTCGTGGTGCGGGTGCGAGGGAAGACCGGCGTAGCGGACCCAGCTCACGCGCGGGTCCTCGTCCAGCCAGGCGGCCACCTGCTGCGCGTTGGCCAGGTGGGCGTCCATGCGCTGGGCCAGGGTCTCCACACCGATCAGCAGCTGGAACGCCGACTGCGGGGCCAAGGACGGACCGAAGTCCCGCAGCTGCTCCGAGCGCAGCTTGGTGAGGAAGCCGTACTCACCGAAGTTCCCCCACCAGGAGACGTTCCCGTAGGAGGGCACCGGATCGGTCATCTGCGGGAACTTCCCGTTGTCCCACGGGAAGGCGCCAGACTCCACGACCACGCCGCCGAGGGTGGTGCCGTGGCCGCCCAGGAACTTGGTGGCCGAGTGGATGACGATGTCCGCTCCGTGCTCGATCGGCCGGATCAGGTACGGGGGAGTGAGGGTCGCGTCCACCACGAGCGGGATGCCGTGCCGGTGCGCGACCTCCGCCAGGCCCGGCAGGTCCACGATGTCCCCGGAGGGGTTGGCGACGATCTCGGTGTAGACGGCCTTGGTGTTCTCCTGGACCGCGGCCTCGAAGTCCGCGGCCTCGGAGGAGTCCACGAAGGTGGTCTCCACACCGAAGCGGCGCAGCGAGACGTCCAGCTGGGTGACGGTGCCGCCGTAGAGCTTGGAGGAGGCCACGATGTGGTCCCCGGCGCCGCAGAGGGCGGCGAAGGTGATGAACTCCGCGGCCATGCCGGAGGCGGTGGCCACCGCGCCGATGCCGCCCTCGAGCGTCGCGATGCGCTCCTCGAACGCCGCGACGGTCGGGTTGCCGATGCGCGAGTAGATGTTGCCGTACTTCTGCAGCGCGAACAGGTTCGCCGCGTCGTCCGCGGACTCGAACACGAAGGAGCTGCTCTGGTGGATCGGCACCGCACGGGAGCCGTGCACGGCGTCGGGGACGGCGCCGGCGTGCAGCGCCTTCGTGCGGAACCCGAACTCGTGCGTGGCGGGGCGGGGGTCTGCCACGGGGATCCTTCCGGTCGTCGGCCACAGGCACGGGCGACGGACGCGCGGCGGGGAGGCGGCCGTCGTCGTGGTGTCCATGGTGCGCCCGGCCCAGGGGGCTCGGCAGGCCGGAAGGTTGTGCGAGGTCACGCAGAGGCGGCCGGGCCCCGCAGCCGGCGCGGCTGCGGGGCCCTGAGGGGGTCCTGGACAGGCGGACGCCCCGGTGCCGACCGCGCGAGGGGGTACGCATGGTGGTCGACGCCGGGGCGTCCGCTTTTCAGTTGTCCATCATCACTCGCACCTTGATGAGGCGTCTACGACGCTAGGCGGTCACCCTTGAGGCTCTCGCAAACGAGCCTGGTCATTGCCTGGCAGTCCGGATGTCGAGTGATCTGTGTCTCAATCGTTGGAACCGCTCAGCCGGGCCAGGCAGTGATCCAGAGGACCGCCGGCAGGCCGACGGCGAACACCAGGACGAAGCCCCGGTAGAGGCGCCGACCGCCCGGAGAGCCGATGTTCACGGTGGTCCCCACTCCGTAGCCCTCGCGCTTGTTCACCACGATGTTCGGCTCATCCGGGTCGTTCATCATGCCGGTGGCGGTCCAGCGTTCCTCCTCCGCCCGCTCCTGGGCAGACGCATGGTGCCCCAGCTCGGTGGCGACGTCCTCGGACCAGCGGCGCCAGTGCCGCATGGACAGGGACAGGGCCGCGAAGACGCCCACCATGAGCCCGGTGAAGACCAGGGGCATCAGCCACCAGGGCAGCCCGGCGGTGCGTCCGAGCAGGACGTGCACGGTGGTCGGGGCCGCGGCGAGCAGTATCAGCAGGCTGATCCAGCCCAGCGCGGAGACCATGCCGAAGTGCAGGCCGTGGCCGCGTACGCGCGCCCAGCCGGAGCGGTCCTGCGGGGTGGTGGACAGGGACGGGGCGAGGGCTGCGACGACGGCCAGGGCGGCGGCGCTGCCCAGGCCGATGAGCGCTCCCTGCGCCACAGCGCCGAAGGACGTGCCCGCCCAGGCGTCCGGGGACCCGCTCGGGCCCCAGTGCGTCGGGATCTGCTCCGGCAGGCCCGGCAGGGCGAGGAGCACCCACGCGACGAGGGCGAGGCCCAGGGCGGCGGTGACGACGAACGGCAGCCACGCCTTCGGCCTGGCCCTGCGGACGAGGCGACGCTCCTGCCTCTGGAGGCGGCCGTCGTCGGGGGAGCCGGGGGCGTGCGGCGGCTGGTGGGTCATCGGTAGAAGCCTCCCCTCGGGGCCGCGGCGCTGCGGCCGGATCTCATCGGGGCCTGGTCTCAACGGGCTGGTGGCCTACGAGTCTATCGAGGGGGGTCCATGAGGGCTGCGGAAGTTCCGCGCCTGTAGAGGTCGCGCCTGTAGAGGTGCCGCACCCGCAGAGGTGCCGCACCCGCAGAGGTGCCGCGCCTGCGGGGCGCGGTGCCTGCGCGCCGCCCGGCCTCGGACGTGCAGAGCCCCGGGCTCGGTCGCGTGAGGGGGACGCGTTGATGATCGAGGCCCGGGGCTTCTGCTGTTCAGTTGTGATTCATCACTCGCACCTTGATGAGGCGTGCTCCACGCTAGGGGGCGGCCCTGACCGCAGGCGCAGACGCCGCTGGGCATTGTCTGGCCGTTGCGTTGCGCTTCGATCACATCGTGACGTGCGCCACGATCGGCTCGTGGCCACTGGGCTGCGCGGAGTGTCAGGCCGCGTCAGTGGGCGTCTGCGGCCTCGTTCGAGGAGCGCTTCACGAACCAGACGGCCACCACGTTGAGGCTGAACACGCAGGCGCCCGCCAGCAGGGCCAGGTGCACACCGTCCATGGTGGCGGCGACCTGGTCCGAGCCGTGGGCGGCGGACCCGGCCGTGCCCACGGTCAGCAGGGTGATGAACAGAGCGGTGCCGGCGGCCGCCGCCACCTGCTGGAGGGTCGACAGCAGCGCAGAGCCGTGCGCGTAGAGGCGGCGCGGCAGAGAGGACAGGGCGGTGGTCATCAGCGGGGAGAACATCATGGACAGGCCCACGCTCATGACGATGTGCAGGGTGATCACGAACGCCGCCGTGGACTGCGGGGAGAGGAACGTGTAGCCCCAGAGCGCACCGGCGGCCAGCAGCGAGCCCGGGATGAGCAGGGGACGGGGCCCCACCCGGTCGTAGAGGTTGCCGACCACGTAGCCGAGGACGGCCATCGCGGCACCGCCGGGCAGCAGGGCCAGGCCGGATTCCTGTGTGGTCCAGCCGAGGACCTGCTGGAAGTACATCGGCAGCAGGATGATGACGCCGAACAGGGACATCATCGTCACGAGCATGCAGCACAGGGCCGTGGCATAGGTGGGCCGGGCGAGCGTGCGCGGGTCCAGCAGGGCGTCGTCCCCGAGGCGCACCTGCCGGTAGGCGAAGAACGCGAGGAACACGGCGCCGGCGGCGAGCGGGATCCATGGGGCGACCGGCGCGTGACCGCCGGCGGCCTCGCCGATGCTGGACAGGCCGAAGATCAGGCCGCCGAAGCCGAGCGCGCACAGCACGCCGGAGAATCCGTCCAGGCGGATCTTCTCCGGCTCCGTGACGTTGCGGACCCACAGGGCGCCGGCCACCAGGGCGGCCAGGGCGATGGGGAACACGGCGCCGAACATCCAGCGCCACGTCAGGTGCTCCAGGATCACGCCGCCCACGGTGGGCCCGGCGGCCGGAGCGACTGCGATGACGATCGAGATGATGCCCATGACCCGGCCGCGACGGGAGACGGGGACCACGTTCAGCACGGTGGTCATCAGCAGCGGCATCATGATGGCCGTGCCGACGGCCTGGACGACGCGCCCGGCCAGCAGGACCGAGAACAGCGGGGCCAGGCCGGCCACCACGGTGCCGATCGTGAACGTGCTCATCGCGAAGACGAACACCTGCCGCACCGTGAACCGGTTCATCACCCACCCGGTGAACGGGATCACCACCGCCATGGTCAGCATGAAGCCGGTGGACAGCCACTGTGCGGTGGCGGCGGAAACCGAGAACTCGGCCATCAGCCGCGGCAGTGCCACGGACATGATGGTCTCGTTGAGGATCACCACGAAGGCCGCGGACACGAGCAGGCCGATGAGGCGGCCGGTGCCGGGGGCGAGGGCGACAGGGACGGGGCCGGTGGGCAGGGAGTGGGCGGAGGACTGCGCGTCGGTGCCCGGCTGCGCCTTGCCGGCGGTCATGCGGCGACCCGCTGCTGAGGCAGGGCGGCCTGGAGGGTCTCGCCGGGGGCGCCGCCGGCATTCCAGGCGCGCACGAGTCCGGTCCGAGCGGTCATGGTCTGTTTCCCTTCCCGGTGGTTCAAAGTGGGCGGTTGAAAGCCTCCGAGGATCTTAGTGGGGCACCGCCGCCTGGTGTCCGTTCGACCGCACAATGGATAAGGTGAGACAGACGTTTCGTATTCCCCGCCGATCCCCTGGAGGCAGCTTTCCGTGAAGAACGACGACGGCGCCCGCAACTCCGCCTCGACCGCCGCCCCCGCCGGGGGCGGCCGTCCGCCGCGACCGCAGACGGTGCTGGAGGTGGTCCGCACCGAGCAGCTGACCCCCCACATGGTGCGCGTGGTGCTCGGCGGCGACGGGTTCGCCGCGTTCCACGAGCGCTGGGCCGCGAAGAGGGCGACCGACCAGTACATCAAGCTGCTGTTCGCCGATCCCGCGCTCGGGTTGGAACCGCCCTATGACATGGACGTGCTGCGGGAGCGGCTGGCCCCCGAGCAGATGCCCGTGCGCCGGACCTACACCGTCCGCGCGGTGGATGCACGGGCGCAGACGGTGGCCGTGGACTTCGTGGTGCACGGGGACGAGGGCCTGGCCGGCCCGTGGGCTGCGCAGGCGCAGCCGGGGGAGAAGGTCGCGTTCTTCGGGCCCGGCGGCGCCTACCGGCCGGACGAGGACGCGGACTGGCATGTGCTCGCCGGCGACGAGGCGGCACTGCCGGCTCTGGCCGCCGCGTGCGAGGACATGGCCGCACGGCTGCCGCAGGCGCGGGGCGTGGCACTGATCGAGGTGTCCGGAGAGCAGGACGAGCAGGAGTTCGCCGCGCCGGAGGGAGTCCAGGTCCGCTGGCTGCACCGCGGCGGGGACTTCAGCCCGCAGACCGCGCTCTGGGTGGACGCGCTCGAGGAGCTCGAGTTCGGGCCGGGCCGCGTGCAGGCGTTCGTCCACGGTGAGCGCGAGCAGGTGAAGCGGGCCCGGAGGCACCTGACCGACGTGCGTGGGCTGGACCGCAGGCAACTGTCCGTCTCCGCATACTGGGCCCACGGCCGTGCGGAGGAGGCGTTCCAGGCGGAGAAGCGCGAGCCGATCGGCAAGATCTTCGACGACGACTGACCCGCTGCCCTGTTCTCCCGTCTCCCATCCCTGGTCTCACGCCCCCATCCCTGGCGTTTCTCCCCTCCGCCCGCCCCTGGCGTTTTCGCTCGTGAAACGGGAAGGGGGGGCGCCTCCCACTTCACCAGCGAAGACGCTGCGGGGAGGGGTGGGGGCGTCTGGCCGGGGAAGGGTGGAGGCGTCCGGCCACGGTGCCGGTCCACGTTCGTCAGGGGTGGACGCGGGTGGAATCCGTTGTGATTCTATGGGGGAACATAGAGTTCGGAGGCGGGCGTCCGGCCTTCCTCCACGATCATTGACGAGGGGACCAACCATGAAGAACCGTGTGTCCATCGCCGCCGGCATGTTCGCCGCCGGTAGCCTGCTGCTCACCGCCTGCGGCTCCGCGCCCACCCTGGATGAGGCCTGGCCGGAGGTTCGCAAGAACTTCGAGGAGGCCGAGAGCCTGCGTATCAACATGGAGGCCACCGGTGAGGAGGACGACAGCACGGGCACCGTCGACCTGGCCGGCGCCACGGACGACTCCCACATGAAGGGCACCATGAACATCCCCATGGGCGGAGACCCCGTGAACATGGAGGTCATGAGGCTGGACGGGGATGCGTACCTGAAGGTGAAGTCCGACGGCGAGGACAATGCCTTCACCGAGATGCTCGGCGACAAGTGGCTCAAGATGTCCGCCTCGGAGGCCGAGGGCATGGGCGAGTTCGCGATGTCCTCCTTGGTGGACCAGATGGTGGAGGACATGCCGAAGAGCGATCACTTCGACGGCCACGACATCGAGGCCGAAGAGGTCGAGATCGACGGTGAGAAGTACGACAAGTACGTGATCCCTGAGGATCTCCTTGAGAGCGAGGACGCCGGGGACGTCTACTACGTGGACCGTGATGACAACACGCTGTTCCGGGTGGAGGGCACGAAGACCGAGGACGGCGGCCAGGAAGCCGTCGTGACGTTCACCGACTGGAACGAGGTGGAGGCTCCGGAGGCGCCAGCAGAGGACGAGGTCGTCGACCAGTCCGATCTCATGAACCCCTGACATCCACTCGTGAGGGGAGCCCGGTTGTTTCCGGCGCCTGCCGCCGGTTCCCCGCCGGACTCCCCACTCGTTTTCGCTCGCGAAACGGGAGGCGACGCCTCCCGTTTCGCGAGCGAAAACGTCGGGGGCGGAGGTCGTCAGAACCTCACCGGCGGGCGGCGACCGCCTTCTCGATCTCCGCCACGCACGGCTCGTTCTGCAGGCTCGTGGTGTCCCCGAGGGCGTCACCGGTGAACAGCTGCGTGAGCAGTCTCCGCATGATCTTGCCGGACCGGGTCTTCGGCACGTCCGGCACGAACACCACGTGCGCCGGCTTCGCCACCGGGCCGATCACCCGCGCCACGTGCCGCCGCAGCTGCTCGGCCTGCTCCGCGGTCTCCTCCGGGCGGCCGGCCACGGCGAACCGCTCGTGCGCCACCACGAAGGCCACCGCCGCATGCCCGGTCTTCGGATCCGGGACCGGGCACACCCCGGCCTCGATCACCTCCGGGTGTGCCACCAGCGCCGACTCGATCTCGATGGTGGACAGTCGGTGACCGGAGACGTTGATGACGTCGTCGATGCGCCCGAGGATCCACACGTCCGAGTCATCGTCCCGCTTGGCGCCGTCCCCGGCGAGGAACCAGCCCTGCCGCGCGTAGTCGGCCCAGTAGGAGTCGTAGAACCGCTGCGGGTTCCCCCACACGGTGCGGGCCATGGACGGGGAGGTCCGGGTGACCACGATCTTCCCCTGCAGGTGGG
This sequence comes from Micrococcus lylae, assembly GCF_900163825.1. Taxonomy (NCBI): domain Bacteria; kingdom Bacillati; phylum Actinomycetota; class Actinomycetes; order Micrococcales; family Micrococcaceae; genus Micrococcus; species Micrococcus lylae. The sequence goes on from NZ_FUKP01000022.1 coordinate 10,028, forward strand.
CGCCGACTGAGGTGCCGTCGTCGTCCACCACGTCCACGTCCACACCCGGCAGCGGGCGGGATCCGCAGCCGGGCTTGAAGACGGTGTCGGTCGGGCGCGGGGAGAGCACGGTGGAGCCGGTCTCGGACTGCCACCAGGTGTCCACCATCGGCACGCCCACGGCGCCGTCGCGGGGCACCGGCGCCCTACCCGCCGCGGCGGCCTGACCGTCCAGCCGGTCCAGCGCGTCCCGGCCGATCTGCGTGCGCGCCCACACCCAGGCCTCCGGGTTCACCGCCTCGCCGACGGTGCCGATCAGGCGGATCGAGGACAGGTCGTACTCCGCGGGCACGCCGTCCGGGTGCCAGCCCATCAGCGATCGGATCAGTGTGGGAGCCGTGTAGTAGCTGGTCACCCCGTAGCGCTGGATGACCTCGAAGTGCCGGCCCGGGTGCGGGGCGTTCGGCACGCCCTCGTAGATGACCTGGGTGACGCCGTTGCTCAGCGGCCCGTAGATCTCATAGGTGTGGGCGGTGACCCAGGCCAGGTCCGCGGTGCACCAGTGGACGTCGTCGTCGCGCCGTGCCGGGTCCGGGTGGGAGAACAGGAAGTCGTGCGTCCACGAGGCCGCGGCGAGGTACCCGCCGGAGGTGTGCACGAGCCCCTTCGGCTGCCCCGTGGTGCCGGAGGTGTACATGATGAACAGCGGGTGCTCCGCGTCGAAGGCGCGCCGGGTGTGGACGTCCGGCTGGCGGTCCACGACGTCGTGCCACCACAGGTCCCGGCCCTCGGTCCACGGGATGTCCCGGTGGCCGGTGCGGTCCAGGACGAGGACGTGCTCGATCGCGTTGTCCCCGGACACGGCCTCGTCCGCGTTGGCCTTCACCGGCACGGCCGTGCCCCGGCGGAACTGGCCGTCCGTGGTGACCAGCAGCTTCGCCCCGGTGTCCTCGACGCGGAACCGCAGCGCCTCCGCCGAGAACCCGCCGAACACGAGCGAGTGCACGGCGCCGATCCGCGCGCACGCCAGCGTGATGACGATCGTCTCCACGAGCACGGGCAGGTACACGACGACGCGGTCGCCCGCCTCGATGCCCAGCTCCTCGAGGGCGTTCGCGGCCTGGGCGACCTCGCGCTGCAGCTGCGCGTAGGTCACCGCCCGGCGGTCCCCGGGCTCGCCCTCGAAGTACAGCGCCACCTTCTCCCCACGCCCGGCCTCCACGTGCCGGTCCACGCAGTTGTACGCCACGTTGAGCCGCCCGTCCGCGTACCAGCGGATCTGCGGGGCGGCCCCGGCGGCCGCGTCCGTGGGGACCGTGTCCGTCACCTGGGTGAAGTCCGTGTCCCAGGTCAGCCGGCGGCCCACCGCCTCCCAGAGGGCGAGTCGGTCGGATTCGGCGACGACGGCGCCGTCGCCCCGACCTCCATGGGCCCGTCCCGCGGGCCGTCCCGGGTGGACGTCCGGGTCCGCTGCGTCCACCAGGGACTGCGGCAGCGGACCGGGCAGCGTGGCCAGGGCGGCGGCGGGGACGCCGTCGTTCGGGCCGCGGACGGGATCCGGCGCGGGGAGGGCCGTCTCGGCGACGGCCGCGGCGGTGCCGGCTGCGGACACGGGCATGGGGTGTCTCCTTCCATCGGTCCTGGCGGGAGCACCCGCAGCCCGCGGGGAGGCGGCGGACCCGGGTTGCTGCGGCGTCGAAGAGCCAGGTCTCTGGTGCCGCTCCGGATGGTGTGCGCATCCACGGTAGGCCCGCGGTGTGCCGCAGACGCGGTGCCGGTCCGGCTGGTGGGCGTGGACGCGTTGCGCCAGGTCATCTGGGCGGCGCCGACGGGCGACGCCCGTCCGGCGAGGGTGTCCATGACGGACGTGAGGCGGCTGCCTTCCGTGGCCGGGCGGGGCCGTGCTGTGCTGTGGCCGACCCATCCAGAGCGGCCGAGAGATCCGGATCGACGACGCCGCAGCAACCCCCTCATCCCTGCCCGGCAGGGTCGGGACGGTGCTACCGCCGGGACCGATGGAAAGGAGCCCGCGCATGTCCGCGCCCCTCACCGCACCCCACGACCCGACCGTGAACGCGGTCCCCACCCGTCCGCCGCTGGCCGTCACCCCGGACGTCCCGGACACCGACGACCTCGCTCGACTGCGGCAGCGGTTCGCCCCGATCTTCGAGCGCATCGCCGCCGGCGCCGCCGAGCGGGACGTGAACCGCACCCTGCCGTACGAGCAGATCCGCGAGCTCAACGCCGCCGGCTTCGCCACCCTGCGCGTTCCCCGCTCCCACGGGGGACCGGAGGTGAGCGTGCGGACGCTGACCGCCCTGCTGGTGGAGCTGGCGGCCGCCGACTCGAACGTGGCCCACCAGTACCGCTCCCACTACGGGTTCCTGGAGTCCCTGCGCCACAAATCGTCCGCCCAGCAGGAGCGCTGGTACCGGTTGATCCTCGAGGGAGCCACCGTGGGCAACGCATCCACGGAGACCTCGGGCAACGCACTGGGCACCCTCAACACCCGGCTCGAGCCCCGTCCGGGCGGCGGCGCGGTCCTCACCGGGCGCAAGGGCTACGCCACCGCGTCCCTGTTCTCCACCCACACCCGGGTAAGAGCCCTCGACCCCAGCACCTTCGATCCGAAGCGGAGACCGCGCCGCGTACTCTCTTTCGGATCGAGGGCGCTGTCTTCTCGGGGACCCGCGAATCCGGGGGCTCGATCCGTTCCGGAGCACGCCCGAAGCGCTCCGGAACGGATCGAGGGGAGGGGCTTTCGGTGCGCACCGTGAGACGCACGGTGCGCACCCAGCCCGAGCGGCCGTCGTCGTGTCAGCATGGATGCCATGAGCAGCACCTACACCGACCTCGCCGACCGCTTCACCGACCTCTTCGCCGCGGTGGGGAAGGGCGACCGGGCGCGTGAGGCCGGCCGGCACCTGCCGTTCGCGGTGCAGCAGCAGCTGCGGGAGGCCGGGCTCGGGATGGTCTCCGTCCCCGCGGAGGCCGGCGGCGAGGGGGCCGGGCACGAGGACGTGCTGCGCCTGCTCATGGACCTGGCCGCCCAGGACGTGAACACCGCCCATCTGTGGCGCTCGCACCTGGTGTTCGTGGCCGCGGTGGACGACCAGCCTGAGAAGATCCGACGCCGCTGGCTCAGGCACCTGGCCTCCGGAGAGTGGGGCGGCTCCGCGCTCGCCGAGCGCTCCGGCGCCGCCCCGGGGAAGGCCGCCACCACCGCCACGAAGGACGAGGGCGGCACCTGGGTGGTCACGGGTGAGAAGTACTACGCCACGGGCACCGCCTTCGCCACGTGGACCATCGTCACGGTCGGCATGGAGGGTGCGGACCTGGTGTCCCGCCGCAACTCCAAGCGCGCCGGCGGCGTGGTCCGGGAGCCCGAGCGTGCCGTGGCCGTGGTCCGCGTCCGCCAGCCACGGGTGCGCATCAAGGACGACTGGGACGGCTTCGGCCAGCGCATGACCGCCACCGGCTCGGTGCTGCTGGACGGCGCCGCCGCCGAGGACCTGCTGGAGATCCCGCGCCCCCACGGCCCGGTCCCGGTGCTGGAGGAGGCATCCCTGCTGGCGCTGCAGGTGGGCGTCGCCCGGGCCGCGCTCGCCGAGGGCGTGGACCTGCTGCGCCGGCGCCGCCGCACCTTCAACACCGGCACCGCCGAGCGCCCGCAGCAGGACCCGCAGCTGCTGGAGATCGTCGGGCGCATGGCCGGGCAGGTCTCGGCCGCCGAGGAGATGGTCCGCGTGGTGGGCCGGGCCATGGACGTCGCCGCCGGCCTGGAGGCGGGCGGGAACCACGACGACGGCCGCCTCGCCTCCGCCTGGGACGACGCCATGATCGCCGCCTACCGTGCCCAGGCGGTGGTGCCGCAGTTCGTGCTCGATGTCTGCACGCACATCTTCGACACCCTCGGGGCGTCGTCGACGTCCACCGTCCTGCAGCTGGACCGCCACTGGCGCAATGCCCGCACCATCGCCACCCATGACCCGGCCTCCTTCAAGGTCCGCATCGCCGGGGACCACCTGGTCAACGGCACCGTGCCGATCGCCTACACCTCCGCCGGGGACGTGCCGGCCGAACGCTGAGGCGGGCGGGTCAGCACGAAGAAGGCCGCCGCCGCGATCAGTGCCAGCGCCGGCCAGAGCACCAGTGGAGCGGCCAGGCCGGCGAGCTCGCCCAGCAGCCCTCCGCCGAGGGCGGCCACGGGGACGCATCCCATGGTCACCATGCGCCGTGCAGCAAAGGTGCGGCCGAGGGATCCCGGGGGCACCGTCTGTGCCGCAAAGGCGGCCCCGGCCACGTTGGTCACCGTCAGGGTGAGGGCCCACAGGGCGGCGAAGAGAGCCATGAGCACGCTCCCGGCCTCCGGACGCAGATACGCGGCCAGCGGCAGTGTGGCCACCCCGGCCTGGACCAGCGCCCCGAACGCGAACAGCCTCCGCGGTGCCACTGCCTCGGTGATCCGTGAGGCCACGGCGCTCGCCGCCAGCGCCGAGACGGCGGCCACCGTGCCCAGCAGGCCGAAGAACGCCGGCCCGAGGTCCAGGTGCCGCAGCACCAGCAGCGGCTCCACCGTGTCCCCGACCGCCAGGCCGATGTTGCCGGCGGTGACGAGCAGAGTGGTCGCCAGCAGCAGGCGGTTCCCGGCGATGATCCGGAATCCGTGCAGCAGGCCGGGCCTGGGTGCTTCTGGTGTGCAGCCCTCGCGCAGACCCTGGCCGTCGGTGTCTGGTCCGTCACCGGTCTCGACGTCGGCGTCTGCATCTGTGGCGACCACGTCGTCCGCCCCGCCGTCCGCGTCCTGGCGGCCGACACTGCTGACTCTGCGCACCAGCGCACGGACCCCGACCAGGGCGAGGACGAAGAGCCCGACAGCCACGCCCCACGGCACCCCCGGAGCGGACAGGGCGAGCAGGAGACCTGCGCCGCCCGGTGCCACGATCCCGGCGACAGCGTCTGCGGCCGCCATCCGCGAGACGAGGGCGGACACCTGGTCTCGAGCGGTCACCTGCGGGACCACCGCAGTCTGCGCATTCTCGCTCGCCACCGTGCAGACGCCCAGCAGCGTGGCCAGCACCAGCACCGCCGCTGTGGACAGCACCCCGCTCACGTAGAGGCCGAGCATGGTCCCGGCCAGCACGGTCTTCGTCGCCAGTGAGGCGACGAGCATGCGGGCCGGTCCCCAGGCGTCGGTGGCCGCGCCGATCGGCACGGCGAGCAGTAGGAAGGACAGTGCGCCGAGGGCGTTCAGCAGGCCGAGTTCGGCTGCGCCGAAGCCGAGCGAGGTGACCACGACGACCGCCAGCACAGTGTCCAGCAGCTGCACGCCGGCGGCATCGAGGCCGTTGGAGGCCAGAAGTCTGCGGCGGGTTCCGAGGTCGGCGGCGGCACGCCCGCCAGAGTGATGAGCAGGGGCAGGATGCGGCCCCGGCAGGGGAGGGGTGTTCATGGAAGAGCTCTCTATGGGATCCGGACACGGTCAAGACCCCTCGCACGGGGCGAGGGGGTGCGATCGCGTCGGATCAGGCGTGGAGCTTCATCACATGGAACATGGCCGTCACCCTACCGGACTGCGCTTCCGGCCCGCCGCCGTCGAGCCAGAAACATCGGTCCCTTCGTGGCATGCCGAAGTGGCCACTTCCTCTGGTTCGGCGCGGCGACTCCCCTGATTCGGCCCGCCGCCGTCGTCGAGCCAGAGACTTCGGTCCCTTCGCGGCATGCCGAAGTGGCCACTTCCTCTGGTTCGGCGCGATGGCCCCCCTGGTTCGGCCCGACGGCGACGTCACGAACCCGGCGCCGGAGGCACGCGAGGCGACGGCGCCGCCGTCGTGAAGCCTCTGCGGCAACCGACTACCGCAGCACACCGGCGGAGGCGTTGCATGGTCCCAGCCGCCCGGACTCGCGCACCCCGCCGAGGCCGGTTCCCGCACCAGAAGCGCTGAAGGAGCACCCCATGAGCACTGCCGAGAAGGCCGGAGCCGCAGCATCCGCCGGTCCGGACACGAACCGCGAGATCCTCTTCAACGCGTTCGACATGAACTGCGTGGCCCACCAGTCGCCCGGGCTGTGGCGGCACCCGGAGGACCGCGCCCGGGACTACAACACCCTCGGCTACTGGACGCACCTGGCGCAGACGCTGGAGAAGGGCCTGTTCGACGGGCTGTTCATCGCCGACGTCCTCGGCCCGTACTCCGTGTACGGCGGCACCTCCGAGGCCGCCGTCAGGACCGGGGCGCAGACCCCCGTGAACGATCCGTTCCTGCTCGTCTCCGCGATGGCCGCGGTCACCGAGCACCTCGGCTTCGGCGTCACCGCCGGCACCGCCTATGAGCACCCCTACCCATTCGCACGCCGCCTCGCCACGCTCGACCACCTCACCGGCGGCCGCGTGGGCTGGAACGTGGTCACCGGCTACCTGCCCTCCGCCGCCCAGAACATGGGCCAGGACGACCAGATGGAGCACGACGAACGGTACGACCACGCGGATGAGTACCTCGACGTCGTGTACAAGCTGCTCGAGAAGTCCTGGGAGGAGGACGCCGTCGTCTATGACAAGGCCTCTGGTGTGTTCGCGGACCCGGCCAAGGTCCATGACATCGCCCACGAGGGCACGTGGTTCAAGGTCCCCGGCCACGCCGTCACCGAGCCGTCCGTGCAGCGCACCCCCGTGATCTACCAGGCCGGCGCCTCCACACGCGGCCGCGCCTTCGCCGGCAAGCACGCCGAGGCCGTGTTCATCAACTCCCCCACGAAGGAGCTGGCGGCGGCCACCGTGAAGAAGATCCGCCAGGCGGTGGCGGAGGCCGGCCGCGACCCGTACGACGTGAAGATCTTCGCGATGCAGACCGTGGTCACCGGCGCCACCGACGAGGACGCGCGGGCCAAGTACGACGACCTGGCACAGTACGTGGACTCGCTGGGCGGCCTCGTGCTGATGTCCGGCTGGATGGGCATCGACCTGTCCCGGTACGAGCTGGACGAGCCGATCGGAGACGTGGAGTCGAACGCCATCCAGTCCACCGTGGAGACCTTCCAGAAGGCCTCCGGCACGGACGAGGAGTGGACGGTGCGCAAGCTCGCCGAGTGGGTGGGCATCGGCGGCTTCGGTCCCGTGATCGTGGGCGGCGGTGAGTCCGCGGCCCGTCAGCTCGCGGACTGGGCCGACGAGACGGACGTGGACGGCTTCAACCTCGCCTACCACATCACTCCCGGCACCTTCGAGGACATCGTGGAGTTCGTGGTGCCTCAGCTGCAGAGGCTCGGCCGCTACAAGACCGCGTACACGGACGGGACGCTGCGCCACAAGCTCTTCGGCGCCGGAGACCGGGTGAAGCCGACCCACCGGGCCGCGCAGGTCACCCTGGGCTGATCCGGGCCCTCTTCCCGACGACGGCCCCTCGCCCCCGGCGGCCCCTCGCCCCCGGCGGGCGCCCCGCCTTCGGCCGCTGCGCCCGCCTCCGGCGGCAGCGCCCCGCCGACGGTCCCCCGCCTCCGGCCGCAGCGCCCGCCGGGTACCGTGGAGGACAGATCCCTGCACCCCGACGGAAGGATCCCCGCGTGTTCTCCTCGACGCCCCGCACCGCCGCCGACCGTTCCGCCGCAGGTGCGCTGTCCCGCCTCGGCCTGGGCGCCCTGGCCGTCACGGCCGCCCTGACGCTCTCCGCCTGCGGCGGCCCGGACTCCGCTGGTGAGGCATGGGACGGCGTCCGGGAGCAGCTCGCGGAGGCCGAGTCCTTCCGGCTCACGGCGGAGCTTCCCGAGGAGGCGCTGCAGGGCGGTGCGGCCTCCGGCACCCTCGAGGCCTCCGGGAGCACCGGGGAGCCGAACGGCCAGCTGACCATGCGCATGAAGGCCGACCAGGGGGACTTCTCCATGGAGGTGCGCGAGGTCGGAGAGAAGGGCTACATCCGCATGGACGTGGACGGCGAAGACCTGGACCAGAACGCCAAATCGATGATGGGCCTGGGGGACAAGTGGATCGCCCAGGACGTCCCGGAAGACCAGAGGGGCATGATCGGCTCTCTGCGTGAGTCGATGCTGGCCAAGCTTCCTGACGCCGGCGCCCTCGAGGGCGTTGACGCGGAGGCGCAGGAGGTCGACCGCGACGGTGAGAAGGCCTACCGCTATGAGATCCCCCAGGACATCGCCGAGTCCGCTGCCCAGGAAGCGGAGACCGAGGGGGAGGACTCCGACGGTCTGGACCAGGGTGCGGCCGCCCTGAACGAGCTCGACATGTCCCTGGTGCACGCCTTCGTGGTGGACTCGGACGGCGAGCTCCTCGCCCTGGAGCTCCGGGGTGAAGAGGGCGAGGACGGTGAGAAGGCCCCTGCCACCGAGATGGCGTTCTCCGACTGGGATTCGGTGGAGGAGGTCGAGGCCCCCGCGGAAGACGAGGTCCGCGAGGCGCCCGGCATCGACGGCCAGGGCTGACCGCCCGGACTCGACGGTCAGGGCTGACCGTCCGGCTGGTGTGCATGCGCACAAAGGCCCCCGACCGGGAACGATCGGGGGCCTTCGCATCGCGCCTCAGGCGCAGACGGCTCAGTTCTGAGCGCCGGCCGGGCCTTCGGAGGACATCGGGGTGGACGGGTCGGAGACCACGTCGGCGTCGGCCTTGACGGCGCTGTCGCCGTTGCCGGAGACCTTGCCCTTCGCGTCGTCCACCTTGTGCTGGACGGTGGAGGTCAGGTTCTGGACCTTCTCGTTGGACTTGGCCTCCTCCCACTTCTGGGTGGCCTGGCCCTGGACCTGCGAGACCTTCTCCTGGGTCTTCGGGTCGTTCCAGAACTTCTGGGCGTTGTTGGTCATCTTGTTCAGGTTCTGGCGGCCCTCACGGGAACCGAGGAAGTAGCCGAGGGCGGCACCGACGCCAAGGGTGATCAGACGCATGTCCATTCTCCTTCTGTAGGAACGGGGGCGGTGGGCTGCGGAGCCGAGGCGGCCCCACTCGTCAGGCCCATCCGCCGTTTGAGTCCCACTGTTGCCGTACCGAGGCCGCCAGGTCAACGTCTGGGCGCGGATTCAGCCCAGGGCGTGTGGTGTCAGGCCTGCGAAGCCGCAGGTGGGACGGGGTGGAGCGTGGGCCTCACCACTCTTGCGTGGTGGACGCGGTGGACCAGCTCGATCAGGGCGCATCCGGCCACGGCGATCGTCACCGCGGCGGCCAGCAGGTCCGGGGCCGGCACCTCGATCAGGTGGTACCAGCGGGACGCCGGCACGGCCAGCACCAGGGCGAGCAGGGCGTACATGGCCAGCACGAGGACCGCCGTGCGCTTCGTGAACGGTCGCGTCATCACCGTGAGCACCCACAGGCCCATGAGCGTCAGCGTGATCATGGCGGCCGCCTGCTGCTGGGCGGGCGAGGCCGGGACGGCGGCGAACAGGCGGATGTAGGCGCCGAGGGCGAGCAGGCCGAGCAGGATCACCGTGCCGGACGGGACCGCGAACAGCAGGGCCCGCTTCAGGAATCCGGGCACGTAGCGGCGCGGGTTGGACAGCAGTGCCAGGAAGAACGTCGGCAGGCCGATCATCAGGAAGTCCACCGTGGAGGCCTGACGCGGCAGCAGCGGGAACTGCCAGAACAGCAGGGAGAAGACCACCCCGAAGAAGGCGGCGTAGGTGGTCTTGGTCAGATAGATGTGCGCCAGGCGCTCCATGTTCGCGATGACCTGGCGGCCCTCTTTGAGCACGGAGGGCAGGCGCGCGAACCTCCCGTCCAGCAGCACGAGGCGGGAGACCGCCTTCGTGGCGGGCGCCGCGTTGCCCATGGCGATGCCGAGGTCCGCGGACTTCAGCGCCAGGGCGTCGTTCACGCCGTCGCCGGTCATGGCCACCACGTGGCCGCGTGCCTGCAGGGCCTTCACCATGGACTGCTTCTGCTCCGGGCTCACCCGGCCGAACACCTCGTGGGCGTCCATGACGTCGGCGAGCTCGTCCGCATCCTCCGGCAGCCGACGGGCGTCCACGGCCTCCCCGGCCAGCTCCATGCCGACCTCGCGGGCGACGGCCGCCACCGTGCGGGGGCTGTCTCCGGAGATCACCTTGATCTGCACGCCCTGCTCCCGGAAGTAGTCCAGGGTCTCCGCGGCGTCCTCGCGCACGTCCTCGGCGAAGGTCAGGATCGCGACCGGGCGGATGCCCGAGGGCAGGCGGTCGCCGTCCAGCGGGCGGTCCGTGCGGCACAGCAGGATCGTGCGCAGCCCCGCGTCCGCGGTGATCGTGCAGCGGGCGGTCAGCTCCTCCGCACCCTGCACACCGATCGTCTCCACATCCACCAGCGCCTCCGGGGCACCCATCAGCCAGGTGCCCGCCAGGCCGGGGACCTGCTCTTCGGCGGCCGCGTCGAAGGCGAGCGCGGACCAGCGGCGGGCGCTCGAGAACGCCACCGCCTGCGCCGGGCGCACGTCCGGGACCTCGGCGAACGGCTCCCGCAGGGCGGCGGCCGTCGGATTGGCGTCCGGGTCCGCGCCGGCCACGGCCAGCACGGCCCGGGCAGCGGGGGAGAGGGTGGAGGCCCCGGCCGGCTCGGCAGCCGTGAGCAGCTCTCCGGCGGAGGCGACGTCCCCGTCCCGGGCGCGGCCCGAGGCGGAGGCACGGGCGCCGTCGTCGTCAAGGGCGGACGGAACCGCAGGATCCGTGTCCCAGGGGTGGGCGCCGTGGAAGACGATGCCGCCCTCGGTGAGCGTGCCGGTCTTGTCCACGCAGACCACGTCCACGCGGGCGAGGATCTCCACCGCCGGCTGCTCCTGGATCAGCACCTGCTCTCGAGCCAGCTTCAGCGCGGCCACGGCGAAGGAGATGGTGGTCATCAGCGCCAGGCCCTGCGGGATCATGCTGGTCACCGCGGCCACGGACGCCACCAGGGCCGGCTCCAGGGCCGCCTCGCGCGGGTTCGCCAGGGCGTAGGACCAGCCCCCGAAGGCCTGCACCTGGCCGTGGACGATGACCGCCACGATCGGGATCAGGGCGAACGTGATCCAGGAGGCCACCTTCTCCAGGGCCCCGCGCAGCTCGGAGGAGATCTTGGTGAAGCGGCGGGCCTGCGCCGCGAGCCTGGAGGCGTGCGAGTCCGCGCCGACCGCGGTGGCCCGCACCAGGCCGGCGCCGGCGATCACCGCGGACCCGGAGAGCACGGTGTCCCCCGGGCGCTTCGGCACCGCGTCCGACTCGCCGGTGAGCAGGGACTCGTCCAGGTCCAGACCCTCCGCGGTGAGGACCTCGGCGTCCACCGGCACCTGGTCGCCGCGGCGCAGCGCCACCAGGTCGTCCAGGACCACATCCGCCAGGGCGACGGTCTTCCGGGAGCCGTCCCGGACCACCGTGACGCCGTCCTGGTGCAGCAGCGCGATCTTCTCCAGCTTCCGCTTGGCCGAGTACTCCTGGACCACACCGATGACCACGTTGGCCACGGCGGCCAGGCAGAACAGCAGGTCCAGCCATCGGCCGAGCACGATCACCACAGCGGCGGCCAGGCCGATCGTGAGGTTGAACAGGGTCAGGACGTGGACACGGAGGATCATGGCCAGCGAGCGAGACGTGTCGTCTGGCTGGGCGTTGGTCTTGCCGGCGGCCACACGCTCGGCGACCTGCGCCGAGGTCAGGCCGGTCAGGTCCCCGGCGGGTACGCCGGTGGGCATGCCGGAGGACCGGGAGGGGCCGGAGGCGTGGAGGCCGGTGGCCGACGTCGTCCCGTCCTCGGCTGTCATCCCGGTGCGTCCCTCCTGTGGTCCTGGCGGGCGGATCCCCGCCCGGCCCGCGGGGCAGACTGCGGGCCGGTGACCCACTCTAATCGGGGGCTGTGGGCCGCCGTATCCGACTCAGGGAGGAGATCCGGCGGCGGTGGTGCGCCCGGCCCGCACCGCAGGCGCTCAGCGGGCGTCGTCCAGCAGGAGGAGGCCGCCGAACAGCAGCAGGACGCCGCCGGTGACACGGTCGATCCAGTCGGTCGCACGCGTGCCCGTCAACAGCCGGCGGAAGGCGTGCGCAGCGGCGATGAGCACGGCGAAGAACACCAGTGTCAGCGCCGCGTGCACGCCGGCCAGCGAGAGCCCCATGAGCCAGGCGGGCACGCCCTGCGCCATGAACTGCGGGATCAGCGCCAGATAGAAGACGCCCACCTTCGGATTCAGCAGGTTCGTGGTGAACCCGCGCAGGGAACCGCGGGAAAGCCTTTCCGCAGGTGCGGCAGCGGGGGCCGGGCCGGGGCCCGCGGGGACCGTCTCCAGCATGTCCGTCACGGGGTCGGGCTCCTGCCCGCCTCGCCTGAGCGTTGCGCGGATCATGGAGACGCCGAGCCAGATCAGGTAGGCGGCACCGACCGCCTTGAGAGCCGTGTAGGCCAGGTCCGAGGCCGCGAGCAGTGCGGCGATGCCCACCGCCGCGGCCAGCCCCCAGATCAGGGCACCGGCACAGACGCCCAGACCCGTGACGAGCGCGTGGGAGTGTCCCCTCGTCAGCGCTGAGCGCAGCACCAGGGCCATGTCCAGCCCCGGCGTGACCGTCAGCAGCAGGGCGACGCCGGTGAACGCCAGCAGCGCCTGGCCGTACTCCATGCCGGTCCTCCTTCCGGAACGGGGTCTGCGTGCGCCGTGAGGCCGATTCGCGTGGGCCTGCGAGCAGGATAGGGCCGGTGCAGGCGGCCCGCGGCGCGGCGCCCGGACACGGTCCACCAGACGGACGACGACGGCCGCCCACCTCGGTCCCGCAGGTGCGGAACCCGTGGTGAGCGGCCGTCGTCGGGACGCCGGCGTCAGCCGGCCCGCACGGCGGCCCGGTGCGCCGGCGGTGCGGCTCAGCCGAAGTGCTTCGGCAAGGTGGCCTCCCAGGCCTCGCGCAGCTCGGCGATCGGCAGGGTGAACTGGTCCTGCACCTCGAGGGCCCCGGACTCCGCGTCCACCACGCCGATGCGCAGCGCCGGGTAGTTCCGGGCCGTGGTCATGTCCGTGAAGCGGACCTCCTCGGTGCGCGGCACCGAGACCACCGCGCGGGCCTGCGACTCGGAGAACAGGGCGGTGAACGCGTCCACGCCGTCGCGCTCCATGATCCCGTCCAGCACGATCCGGGCGCCCACGCCGAAGCGCAGCACCATCTCGGACAGGGTCGCCGCCAGGCCACCGCCGGAGAGGTCGTGCGCGGCGTCGATCATGCCGTCGCGCGAGGCGTTGACCAGCAGGTCTCCCAGCAGGCGCTCCTTCGCCAGGTCCAGCGTCGGCGGCAGGCCGCCGAGGTGGTCGCGCAGGCGGGCGAACTCCGAGCCGTCCAGCTCGTCCGCCGTGGTGCCGAGCAGGTAGATCGCCTGGCCGTCCGCGTCCTGGCCGAAGCCGGACGGGGTGCGGCGAGAGACGTCGTCGAACTGGCCGAGCACGGCCACCGTGGGGGTGGGGTGGATCGGCGTGCTGCCCGTCTGGTTGTACAGGGACACGTTGCCGCCGGTCACCGGGATGCCGAGGGCCTGGCAGCCGTCCGCCAGGCCGCGCACGGCCTCCGCGAACTGCCACATCACGTCCGGGTCCTCGGGGGAGCCGAAGTTCAGGCAGTCGGACACGGCCAGGGGCACCGCGCCGGCGGTGGTGACGTTGCGGTACGCCTCGGCCAGGGAGGCCTGCGCGCCCGTGTAGGGGTCCAGGTAGGTGAACCGGTCGTTGCAGTCCGTGGCCAGGGCCACGCCCATGCCGGTCTCCTCGTCCACGCGCACCACGCCCGCGTCGTCCGGGGCAGCCAGGGCGGTGTTGCCGCGGACGTAGCGGTCGTACTGGCGGGTGATCCAGGAGGTGTCCGCCAGGTTCGGGGAGCTCATCAGCTCCACGACGGCGGCGCGCAGCTCCTCGCCCGTGGCGGGCAGGTGCTGACCGGCCTCGGAGGAGCGAAACGTGTCCGCCTGGAGCTCGTCCTGCCAGGCCGGGCGGGCGTAGGGGCGCTCGTAGACCGGGCCGTCGTGGGCCACGGTGCGCGGGTCCACATCCACGATGACCTCGCCGTCCCAGGTGATGACCAGCCGGCCGTCGCCGGTGACCTCGCCCAGCCAGGAGTACTCGACGTCCCACGTGGCCATGACGGCCTCGAACGCGGCGACGTTCTCCGGCGTCACCACGGCCATCATGCGCTCCTGCGACTCGGACATGAGGATCTCGCCCGGGGTCAGCGTGGAATCGCGCAGCAGCACGTCCGTCAGCTCCACGCGCATGCCGCCCTCGCCGTTGGAGGCGAGCTCGGAGGTGGCGCAGGAGATGCCGGCGGCGCCGAGGTCCTGGATGCCCTCGACGAGGGAGCCGCGGAACAGCTCGAGGCAGCACTCGATGAGCACCTTCTCGGAGAAGGGGTCGCCGACCTGCACCGAGGGGCGCTTGGCGGGCTTGCCGTCGCCGTCGAAGGACTCGGAGGCCAGCACGGAGGCGCCTCCGATGCCGTCCCCGCCGGTGCGGGCACCGAACAGGACCACCTTGTTGCCCACGCCGGAGGCGTTGGCCAGGCGCAGGTCCTCGTGCTTGAGCACGCCCACGGCGAGGGCGTTGACGAGCGGGTTGCCCTGGTAGATCGGGTCGAAGCGGGTCTCGCCGCCGATGTTCGGCAGGCCCAGGGAGTTGCCGTACCCGCCGATGCCGGCCACCACACCGTGGAACACGCGGGCGGTGTCCGGGTGGTCGATCGCGCCGAAGCGCAGCGGGTCCATCACGGCCACCGGGCGGGCGCCCATGGAGATGATGTCACGCACGATGCCGCCGATGCCCGTGGCAGCTCCCTGGTAGGGCTCCACGTAGGAGGGCGAGTTGTGGGACTCGACCTTGAACGTCACGGCCCAGCCGTCGCCGAGGTCGGTCACGCCGGCGTTCTCGCCGATGCCCACCATCAGGTTCTTCTTCATCTCGTCGGTGAGCTTCTCGCCGAACTGGCGCAGGTGCACCTTCGAGGACTTGTACGAGCAGTGCTCGGACCACATGACGGAGTACATGGCCAGCTCGGCGGCGGTGGGGCGGCGGCCGAGGATCGTCTTGATCTCGGTGTACTCGTTCTCCTTCAGGCCCAACTCGGCCCAGGGCTGCTCGACCTCGGGGGTGGCGGCGGCGTGCTCGACGGTGTCGATGTTGAACTGCTGGCTCATGCGGCACCTCCGGAGGCGAGGGTGGACAGGACGGACGTGAAGAACGGCAGACCGTCGAGGCCGGTGCGCAGGCCGTCCTCGGTGTCCGGGCCGAAGCCGGGCTCCACGGCGTGCTCCGGGTGCGGCATGAGGCCCACCACGTTGCCGGTGGCGTTGGTGATGCCCGCGATGTCACGGCGGGAGCCGTTCGGGTTCACGTCCAGGTAGCGGAAGACCACGCGCCCCTCGCCCTCGAGCATGTCGAGCGTGGGCTCGTCCGCCACGTACTGGCCATCCTGGTTCTTCAGCGGGATGGTGATCCGCTGGCCCGGGGCGAAGTCGCGGGTCCAGGCGGTCTCGTTGTTCTCGACGGCGAGGGCCTGGTCGCGGCAGATGAAGTGCAGGTGGTCGTTCTTGATCATCGAGCCCGGCAGCAGGTGGGACTCGGTGAGGATCTGGAAGCCGTTGCAGATGCCGAGGACCGGCAGGCCCCTGGTGGAGCCGGCCTCGCCGCCGGCGGCCGCGGCGATGGCGTCCATCATGGGGGCGAAGCGGGCGATGGCACCGGCGCGCAGGTAGTCGCCGTAGGAGAAGCCGCCGGGGATCACCACGGCGTCCAGGTCCTTGAGCGAGCCGGCGGCGTCCTCGTCCGCATGCCACAGGGACACGGGGGTGGCGCCGGAGAGGCGGACGGCGCGGGCGGCGTCGACGTCGTCGAGCGTGCCCGGGAAGGTCACGACGCCGATTCTGGCGCCGTTGAGCTCTGTGCCGGGGGTGGAGTAGTCCCCGATCAGCGGGATCTCGGCGGTCATCAGGCGGAGGCCTCCGACTCGTCCAGGACGGCGACGTTCACGACGTCCTCGATCACCGGGTTGGACAGCAGCTCGGCTGCGGCGGTGCGGGCCTGCTCGAGGATCTGGTCGGTGACCTCGCCCTCCACGTGCAGCTCGAAGCGCTTGCCCTGGCGGACCTGCTCGAACGCGGTGAAGCCGAGGCGGGGGAGGGCTCCGGCGATGGCCTTGCCCTGCGGGTCGAGGATCTCGGGCTTGGGCATGACGTCGACGACGATGGTGGGCATCCACTGCTCCTGATGTGCCTGGTGCGCCCCGCGCGGCGGGGCCTGCTGACGGTGCTGGAAGCACGGCGGCGCGCCGTCTCGTGCCGTCTCACGTCGGCCTGGGCGCCGGACGCTCCGCGTGCTTGCCCGCCCAGTCTAGCTGTAGGAGGGCATGACGTTGTTGACTCGGGCCGGTGCCAGTGAGGCCGGAGGAGCGTCTCCGCAGGAGGTATGAGGCCGATGATAGTTGT
>NZ_FUKP01000036.1:0-4197 GCF_900163825.1 Micrococcus lylae
ACAACTATCATCGGCCTCATACCTCCTGCGGAGACGCTCCTCCGGCCTCACTGGCCCCTGCATGTGTCAACAACGTCATGCCCTCCTACAACTAGCAAGGCAGTGATCGTCGAGCCCTCTTCGCGTGATGGAATCGACATCGATTACACGTTTGCCCAAGTTGGCATCACGGAGGCAAAGGTTGACTGGGGGAGCAATTGCGGCAATTGCTCCTCAACGGTTGGCCTCCATGCCATCGAGGCTGGATGGGTCGAACCCACCTCTGACGTGACGACCGTTGTCGTCCTCAACACCAACACGGACCAAGTCATCGTTCAGCGGGTCGACACCCCTGGAGGGAAGCTCCCCGAACGGCCGGATGCCATTCAGACTGGGGTACCGTTCCCCGGCCACCGTGTTGCCCTTGGGTTCGAGGACCCTGCAGGAAAGTCGACAGGTGCGCTCTTTCCGACAGGGAACGTATCTGACGAGTTCCTCGTGAACGGCCGACACTATCGTGCCTCGCTCGTGGACGCCGGCGCCCCCTGCGTGTTCCTCGCAGCGGCGGATCTTCATCTTGAAGACGTTCCCCATCATGAGTGGAGTACGCGGATGGGATCCCAGCTTCAAGTGATGGAACAGATTAGACGAGAAGCTGCCGTGCTAATGCAGATTGTTGGCACCGCAGACGCTGCAGAGCGAGCTATTCCAAAGATCGGTGTAGTTGGCCAGGGGTCCACGGACGGCAACGACGCGCAGGTCGTGATGCTCTCCATGGGCGTCCCGCACCCGGCAATGCCAATCACGGGCAGTGTCGCATTGACGTACGCCCTCTGCACACCGGGAACCGTCATCCATAAGGAGTCGGCGAACCAGCAATCCATTATCAAGATCCACACGCCTGCTGGATTGATCGAAACAAGTATTGAAGAGGCCAATGGTGTGATGGTGGTTGCGGTCACGCGTACTGCCCGACTGCTGGCCGATTCAACACTTTCGCTTCCTGGCGATCTGCTGCAGAAAGACGGCTACAACGAATCGTATTCCCCCACTACTTCGGAGGTGCAGCCTGCATGAAGCACGATATTCAACGCCGTACTCTACTGGCCGGACTGCTAGGGGGTTCTCTTTTTACAATTTCTGGGTGCGCCCCGGCGCAGGTGGCGTACAACCCTTCCGGTCCCGGAATCGTTGACGTCGTTGTTCCCTATAGTTCTGGCGGCGGCACAGACACTTGGGCGAGGTTCATCACGCCCTACTTCGCTAAGCTCGATCCGCAGATCAACCGCTATCAGATTCAGAACATTCCCGGCGGTGAATCTATTACGGGCACGAATGCCTATGTGCATGCTGGCACCCGCGATGGACGGCAACTTCTGGTCTCGTCGGCCACGACCTACTTTCAGAGTATGCTCGATCACAGCGCCGCTGAATTCGACTTTGCGGAGCTGGAGCCACTTGCACTTAACGGTACCGGTGCGGTCGTCTGGACCAACGTGGAATCCGGGATTCGTTCAATTGATGATCTGCTTTCTTATGGCAAACCTGTGAAGTATGCGGGCATGTCTGCTTCAGGGCTTGATCTCGTAGCTCTCCTCGGGCTAGAGGCCTTGGGAGTTGAGGTGAGAGGGGTGTACGGATTCGAGGGACGCGGTCCAACGAGATTGTCTGTGCAGCGAAATGAGACTCATCTTGACTTCCAAACTACGGCTACATATTTGACTCAGGTTCAACCTCTGGTTGATGCGGGTCAAGCCGTTCCTCTGTTTAGCGTTGGTGAATTGGACGGCAATGAGATCGTGCGAGACCCGAACTTGCCGGACGTACCGACGCTCAGTGAGATCGTTGGTGGAGATTCTCTTGCCTATAGGGCATTTCGATCGTTCGCAGCGCCTGGGTTCTTCTTCCAGAAGGGGTTGTGGACCAACAGCGAAACTGACCAGCGCGTGCTTGATAACTATGACTCCATGGTCAAGGCGCTGAATGCTGACCCGGAGTTTCTGGATGAGGCCAAAGATGCTCTCGGTGGCTATTCGTTGCTGTCGGGCCCTGAGGTCCGTGATCAGTTCAGGTCGGCTCTGACCATCCCTGAAGACGTCCTTAACTATACGAAGGACTTTCTTCTGAATAAGCATGGCTCTGCCCTGCACTGAGAGGTGAATGTAATGATTGATGCTGCTCTGAGCGCACTTTCACAGTTTGCTGACCCGACAATGCTCCTGTTCCTGGCAGTAGGAGTTGTCGTTGGTCTTATCATCGGCGTGATTCCAGGGCTTGGGGGCACCGGAGCCGTAGCGGTGCTAATGCCATTCGTCTTTGTGCTGGAACCAAGTCAGGCGATCGCAATGATCATCGGCGCTGTTGCAGTTGTGCACACGTCTGATGTCATTACATCGGTGGTTCTCGGTATCCCAGGATCCGCTTCAGCTTCCGTCTTCCTATTGGATGGACATGAGATGGCGAAGGCCGGCAATGGTGGCCGCGCACTTTCTGCGAGTTTCCTTTCCTCCATGATTGGTGGACTGATTGGCATCGTGGCGCTCACCCTTGTGGTGCCAATTGCACAGCCGGTGGTTACAGCGTTTGGCTCTCCCGAGATTTTCGCCCTTATCGTCATGGGTATCTTCCTGACGGCCATGTTGTCCAAGGGGAATATCGTCAAGGGGCTGCTGATCTCTGTTGTTGGACTCATCCTCGGTTTGATCGGCGTCTCGCCGGTCTCGGCCGAGTACCGCTATACATTTGGCACTGAGTATCTCACCGAGGGCCTCGGTCTTGTAGCTGCTGCGCTGGGAATCTTCGGTGTCGCGGAGATCATTGACCTTGTCGCTCGAAAGGCTTCGGTCGCACAGGGAAGCATTAGTCTTGGAGGCGGCTGGAAGCGGGGGATGAAGGACGTCGTCCGTTATAAGGGGGATGTGCTTCGAGGTTCTGGTGTCGGAGTAGGCGTAGGCATCCTTCCGGGTGTGGGTTCTACGGCCGGCGCGTGGTTGGCGTATGGTCAGGCGCAGGCGTTCGCCTCGCGTCGTAAGGACTCTCAGTTTGGCAAGGGAGATCCGCGGGGCGTGATTGCACATTCCGCCGCGAGCAATGGTATTGAGTCTGGTGCGTTGATTCCCACACTTCTCTTCGGCGTGCCTGGCGCTGCGCCGTTTGCACTCCTGCTTGGTGTGCTGCTCATCTTTGGCATCCAGCCTGGTCCCGGAATGATTACCAAGGACCTTGATGTCGTCTACTTCATTGTATGGGCATTTGCGATTGCAAGTGTGGCTGGAGCGGCCCTCGCGTTCTTCATGGCAAGGCCGTTGGCGCGTCTTAGCTTCGTGCGTTTTCCAGTGCTCGCAGCTTCTCTCATTCCGATCCTCTTCCTGGCGGGATTCCAGGAGCCGCTCAATCTTACGGTGTTCTACACCATGCTAATCCTGGGTGTCGTTGGATGGCTTTGTAAGATCACGAATATTCCGCGAGCGCCGTTCCTTATCGCGTTTGTGCTTGCCGAGCCACTGGAGCGGTATTACTTCCTTACTGTCAATTCATTTGAGTTGTCAGAGTGGGTTTTCCGTCCTTTCGTTCTGGCTGTCATCGTGATCAGCGTTACTGCGGTGACGATTGTGTCCGTTGCTGCATTGCGTGGACGTCATCAGAAGGCTGGTGTCGCGTTCAGCGAGAAGGACCACATGGTAGTGCCTCCGTTTGTTGAGATCATCGTTTCCGGTATGGCCCTGGTCCTTTTTGTTGTGGCAGTGATCATTGCTACCTCATTCAGCCCGAGCGGTCGCTTGTTCCCCATTGCCGTCGGAATTGTTGGAATCCTGTTGGCAATCTTCAGCATCGGCACGGATCTGATCCGGGTTCGTTCCGAAGGCGGTATGGGAAGGTTCGACTCAGCGTGGCGCGACAGGCTGAAGGTGGTGGGCCTTTCAATCCTGTGGCTGCTGGCCTACATCTGGCTTGTGTTCCTTCTTGGCATGATTGCGGGGTCCGTGCTCTTCGCACTCGTCTTCCTGCTGTTGGTTGCTCGGATGAAGATCATCTGGTCGGTGGTGTATACGGCTGGCATCGCACTCACGCTCATTGCCCTCACGGAGTGGGCTGGACTCGTGCCGGCGTCTGGATATCTGCTCTAGTTGTAGGAGGGCATGACGTTGTTGACTCGGGCCGGTGCCAGTGAGGCCGGAGGAGCGTCTCCGCAGGAGGTATGAGGCCGATGATAGTTGT
>NZ_FUKP01000051.1:0-25920 GCF_900163825.1 Micrococcus lylae
CGAGACTCCTCCTTGCGGATGCCGATCTCGTCAAAGGTGTGCATGACCGCCTCGTGCGCGCCGCCGTGCAGCGGGCCCTTGAGGGCGCCGATGGCGCCGGTCCGTCCGGCGACAGGGTCCTGGATCCCGAAGCCCTCGCCCTCGATCCGATCTGGACCCCGAGGCCCTCGATCCGATCTGGTTCCCGAAGCCCTCGATCCGATTCAGAGCACGCCACGCACGCGCTGAATCGGATCGAAGGGTGGCGACGACGGCCGTTCACCTGGGTCGGCTCAGTTGGCCGGGGCGTTCGGCTCAGTTGGCGCGCGCGTGGAGGGTGAGCAGGCCCCAGCGGCGGTTCAGCCGCTCCTGAGCCACCGCCGCGGTGGACTCGTCCTGCTCCTCCAGGCAGGTCAGCAGCGTCCAGAGGTCGTAGGGCGACTCGTCCGGCCAGACGTACGGGGTGAGTCGGCCGTAGTCGAGCTCCACCACGGCGTCCGGGCCGAACAGCTCCAGCCACCCGGACAGCTCGGTCAGCTCCCCGTTCAGGTCCGCGTCCGGGGCGTGGTCCCGCAGGATCCGGGCCGCCCGACCGCAGCGGACGAGCGCGTCCAGCAGGTCCACCGTGCGGCGGGCGCGGAACGGGCGGTCGGGTGTGGCGCGGGTGCCCTCGTCGTCGAAGGTGTCGGCGCCCTCTGCGCTGGCCGAGTCGTCCTCCGCGCCCGTCGGTGCGGATCCCTGTGCGGCTGCGCGGGCGAGGTCCTCGTCCGGGTCGAACAGCAGCAGCCACGAGTGCGGCACGCCCCAGAGCGAGGAGCGGGTGCGGATCGCCGAGCCGGGGCGGGCGAACTCCGGGCGGGAGTCCCGGCTCCGCAGTCCTGCCCCGAGACGGTCGTCGCCGGAGAGGCCCTCGCCGGCGGTGGCGTCCGTGGCGGGGCCGGACGCATCGGTGTCGGAGGCGACCGAGGGATCCGGTGAGGCGTCGAGGGCGGCGGTGTGCCGTCGTCGTGCCTCCTCGGGTATGAGGGCGGCGAACTGCTCCGGTTCCAACAGGCGCTCCAGGGAGGCCGCCGAGTACGCGGCGCGGCGGGCGAGCTGGTCCGGGCAGAAGCGGACGCGGCCGTCCGGGTGGGTGAGCGCGCGGACGAGGTCCGGCTGCTGGGGATGCGGGAACGGATCCACGCGGCGGCGGGTCACGCGCGCCAGGGTGCGGCGGTCCGCCTCGGCCTCCACGTCGGCACGGTCACGGCCGGCGGCGTCCGCGAGCACCGGGCCGAGGGCGGCGGGGAACGCCTCGGCCGGTTCGAAGACGCGCAGGTGCGCGATCGCGTCCATGGCTGCGGTGCGACCGGGCGCCGGTCAGCGGTAGTCGACGATGACCGGCGCGTGGTCCGAGGCGCCCTTGCCCTTGCGCTCGTCGCGGTCGATCCAGGCGTCCTCGACGGACTCGGCCAGGGCGGGGGAGCAGAGCTGGAAGTCGATGCGCATGCCCTCCTTCTTCGGGAAGCGCAGCGCCTTGTAGTCCCAGTAGGTGTAGACGCCCGGGCCGGGGTGACGGGGACGGACGACGTCCACCAAGCCGGCGTCCGTGAAGGAGCGGAAGGCCGAGCGCTCCGGCTCGGAGACGTGGGTCAGCTCATTGTCCAGGAAGAACTGCATGTCCCAGACGTCCTCGTCCTGCGGCGCGATGTTCCAGTCGCCGGTCAGGGCCAGGCGCAGGTCCGGGGACTCGGCCAGCTGCGCGGCGGTGAGGTCCTTGAGGGTGGAGAGCCAGTCCAGCTTGTAGACCATGTGCTCGTCCTGCAGCCCGCGGCCGTTGGGCACGTAGAGGCTCCAGAGGCGCACCGGGGCGGCACCGTCCGTGGACTCGGTGCCGACCGTCGCACCGATCGCACGGGCCTCCTCATGCGGGTCCTTGCCGCCCTTGCCGAAGTGCGGCTGGCCTTCGAAGCCGCGCTGCACGTCCTCAAGGCCCACGCGCGAGGCGATGGCCACGCCGTTCCACTGGGAGAAGCCGTTGTGCGCCACCTCGTAGCCGGCGCGCTCGAACAGCTCCCACGGGAAGTTCTCGTCCTTGCACTTCGTCTCCTGGATGGCCAGGACGTCGATGTCCTGCCGCTCCAGGAACGCCTCCACACGGTCGGCGCGGGCACGGAGGGAGTTCACATTCCAGGTCGCGATCTTCACCCGGCCAGGCTATCGAAGGGCGCGGGGCCGGCGGGAACGGGCGGTCTCGGGGCGGCGCCGGCGGGCGGTCACACCCTCGGACGTCCGAGCGTGTATCGAACTTGGGCCGGAGCCGGCCGATCCGGGCCTGGACGGCCCAGGTTCGATACACGCAACGGCATCCTTCGGCGCCCGCAACCGGGTCCTTCGGCGCACGCAACCGGGTCCTCTCTCTTCGCCCAACGGCGCCGCAGCGCCTCGGCTCGGGTCTTGCCACGCACCGCGAAGGCACTTAGGTTAGTTACACAAGTAATGAACCACTGAAGCTCGGACGGGAGTCGAGATGGCCAGCACAGACCCGCACGGACAGCCCCTGTTCCGCACCCTTGCGCAGACGATCGAGCGCGGCATCGTAGACGGCAGCTACCCGGAGGAGACGCAGATCCCCTCGACCAACGAGTTCGCCCTCCACCTGCGCATCAACCCTGCGACCGCCAACAAGGGCATCAACCTCCTCGTGGACGCCGGACTGCTCTACAAGCGACGCGGCATCGGGATGTTCGTGGCCGAGGGGGCGCGTGGACGCCTGCTGGCCCAGCGGACCGAACGGTTCGCCGAGGACTACGTGGACCCGATGGTCGCCGAGGGGCAGCGCCTCGGACTGCAGCGTGAGGACATCGTCGAGCTGGTGAGCGAGCGGGCGGTCAGCGCCGGAGGAGCCGTCATCGACGCCGCCGGGGAGCCCGCCAGCACGGACGGACGGCAGCCGGCGGAGGCGTCAGTACGCCGGAGCCCCGGTGCCGCTGAGGCAGGAGGAAGGCGATGAGCACCGCGCCGATGGCCACGCCCGTCCTCGAGTTCCCGCCCACGGTCCGTCCCCTCTCCGCGGACGCTCCGATGTCTCCGGACGCCGCGGTGAGCGTCCGCGGCCTGGCCCGCCGCTATGGGGAGGTCCGCGCGCTGCAGGACGTCAGCTTCGACATCGCCCCCAACACCATCTGCGGACTGCTCGGCGCCAACGGCGCAGGCAAGACCACGCTCATGTCCCTGATCTCCGGCCAGGACCGCCCCAGCGCGGGCACCCTGCAGGTGTTCGGCCGAGAGCCGTTCGACGACGCCGCCGTGCTCACGCAGCTCTGCTTCGCACGCGAGAACCAGGCCTACCCGGACACCTTCGCCGTCCGCCACGTCCTCACCACGTGCCCGCTGTTCCTGCCGCACTGGGACGCGGACTTCGCCGACGAGCTCGTCGAGACGTTCCGGCTCCCGCTGAACCACAAGATCCGCAAGCTCTCCCGCGGGCAGCTCTCGGCCGTGGCGATCGTGGCGGGACTCGCCTCACGGGCGCCGCTGACCTTCCTCGACGAGCCCTACCTCGGACTCGACCCCACCGCTCGGCGCCGCTTCTACGACGCGCTCCTGCGCGACTACGCCGAGCACCCCCGCACGATCCTCATGTCCACCCACCTGATCGGCGAGGTCGAGGGGTTCTTCGAGCAGGTCCTGGTGATCGACGACGGCCGCCTCCTCGTGGACGCCAGCGCCGAGGACATCGCCGAGCTGGCCTTCACGGTCTCCGGGCCGGCGAAGGCGGTGGAGGCCGCCACCGGCGACCGCCAGGTCCTCGAGACCCACCGCATCGGCGGTCTCGCCTCGGCCGTGGTGCTCGGCACCCCGGACGCCGCGATGCACCGTCGGGCCGCAGAGAGCGGGCTCGAGATCGGCCCGGTCGGCCTGCAGGACCTCATCGCAGCACTCGGCGCCGCGCCGCACGGCACCGCCGAGGCCCGAGCCCACGACCAGGAGGCGACCCGATGACCACGGCGACCGCACAGACCGACGGACGGGCCGTCGTCGGGAAGCCGACGGCCCATCACGACGACCGCACCCTGCCGCACCGGTGGCTGCGCGTGGTGCGACTGCACTACTCGGACCTGACCGGGATGCTCGTCACCACTCCCGTGACGTTCGCCCTGCTCACGCTGTTCTCTGTGGCCGTGTACCTGGTGCTGAAGGCGTACGTGGTGCCCGCGGAGACCGACCTCTCCCAGTTCTTCCGCGGGAACATGGGGGTCCTGTGGATGCTGCCCGGATTCCTCGCGAGCGTGGGCGCGTTCTCCTACGTGCGGACCATGCCCTATGCGGTCGGCATGCTCGGCTGCACGCGCGGCGAGTATTGGCGCGGCACCCTCGTGTGGGCGGTGCTGCAGGCGGTGTACTCCGCCGCCGTGGTGGTGGTCTTCCTGGTGCTCGAGCAGGCCACCGGCACGTGGTTCACCGACGGCGCCCGGGTCTTCGACGTGGCGCCCCTCGGGGACGGGCACCTCGGCACGGCGGCGTTGGTCGCCTTCTGCGTGGGACTGGCGGCCCTGCTGCTCGGGGGCTGCATCGCCATCGCCTGGCTGCGCTGGAAGCAGTGGGGTGTGATCGGAGGATTCCTGATCCTGGCCGTGGTGCTGCTCGGCGGCGCCACGCTGCTGCTGGCCCTGGGCGTGGACGTGATGGGCTTCCTCGCCGAGGACGTGCTGCTGAAACTCTCGTCCCTGGTCCTTGCCGTGGCCGCGGCCGCCGCGCTGCTCAGCCGCCTGCTGCTGGGCCGGGCTCCGGTCGCGCGGTAGGGGCGGCATCGGCGGGCGGTCACACCCTCGGACGTCCGAGCGTGTATCGAACTTGGGCCGGAGGCGGCCGATCCGGGCCTGGACGGCCTAAGTTCGATACACGCAGCGGCTTCGATACACGCAGCCACTCCCCGTCCCGCCGCTCACGGCCTCAGCGCCACGGCCTCAGCGCCACCAGTCCTCGAGGATCGTCACCGGGGTGGTGCGCTTGTGGCGGCTGCGCAGCCAGACGGCCTCGATCTTCTCCGCCACGTCCTCGGGCACCTGACGGCCCTCGAGGTAGTCGTCGATGTGCTCGTAGGTCAGGCCGAGCTCGTCCTCGTCCGCGCGGCCCGGGCTGCCGTCCAGCAGGTCGGCGGTCGGCACCTTCGCCCACAGCGCCTCCGGCGCTCCGAGCTCCTTGGCCACGGCCCGCACCTGGCGCTTGTTCAGGCCGAACAGGGGGAGCACGTCCGCGCCGCCGTCGCCGAACTTGGTGAAGAAGCCGGTCACGGACTCGGCGCCGTGGTCCGTGCCCACCACGAGCTGGCCGTGCTGGCCGGCCAGGGCGTACTGGGCCACCATGCGCACGCGGGCCTTCACGTTGCCCTTGTTGTAGTCGGAGATCGGCTCCCCGGTGGCCGCCGCGAAGGCCTCCGTCACGCCGTCCACGCCGTCGGCGATGTCCAGCGTGCGGTCGATGTCCGCGTCGATGAAGTCCATGGCCTGCTGCGCCTCCGCCTCGTCAGCCTGCACGTTGTAGGGCAGGCGCACGGCGGTGAACTGCGGGTTCCGGTGCGAGGGCTTCGGCAGGGTCTCGGCGGTCGGCCTCGGGGCCTCGCCGCCGCGCAGCACGGGCCCGCCCATGGCGACGGCGT
Source organism: Micrococcus lylae (assembly GCF_900163825.1). Classification (NCBI taxonomy): domain Bacteria; kingdom Bacillati; phylum Actinomycetota; class Actinomycetes; order Micrococcales; family Micrococcaceae; genus Micrococcus; species Micrococcus lylae. The sequence continues at coordinate 5,621 of NZ_FUKP01000051.1, forward strand.
CGGTCACGCCCAGCTCGGCACGCGCCCTCTCCACGGCCAGCTGCGCCAGGCGGCCGGCGGCGGTGGAGTCCACGCCGCCGGAGATGCCGAGCACGAACCCGGCCGCGCCGGTCGACTGCAGGTAGTCCGCCAGGAAGCGCACCCTGCGGTGGACCTCCTCGGCGGGGTCGATCTCGGGCTTGACGCCCATCTCCTCGATGATCTTCTGCTGCAGCTCACGCATGCGCCGAAGCCTACTCGCGGCGTGTTTCCGGCGGGAGTCGTGCTCCTCGGCCGCTTCCCGACGGCGGCACACCGCTTCCACAGCGTCCCTCACCCGCCCCCGGGGTCGGCCTCGTGGCGGCACACCGCTTCCGCAGCGTCCCTCACCCGCGCCGGGGGTCGGCCTTGTGGCGGCGTCTGCTCCGTGGCGGAGTCGGCGTCCCGCACCCGCGCCCGTGGGTCGGGGCGGAACGGAGCCTCAGGCCTCCGGATGCCCCAGGTTCCGGGCGATGGTGCGCAGGGCGGCCAGGGTGGTCTCGTAGTCCTCCCGGGGCAGGTCGCCGATCGCCTCGGCGCGGAGCCGGTCCACGGCCTCGGCCACGCGCTCGCCGGCCTCGCGACCGGTGGCGGTGAGGGTGAACAGGTCGCCTTCGACGGCCACCCACGCCGCCTCCACCAGCTCGTGCAGCTCGGCGAGCGCGGTCTCGGACAGTTCCGGGGCGAAGCCCGCGGTGACCTCCTCCGAGCTGAGCGGGCTTGCGGTGAGGGCGTTGAGCATCTGCCACTGCGCGCGGGTGAGCCCGTGCTCTTCGAGCGAGGCGGCGACGCGGGCGGTGATCAGGCCCTCCGTCTGCGTGATCCAGTGGGCCAGCGGCAGACCGGCATGGCGGGACGTCTCGGTGGTGCGTGCGTTCTCGTCCATGGCCGTCAGGCTAGCGCCGAACCAGGTTCCGGGGCAGGGGTGCCGCTCCGGGGCAGGGGTGCCGCTCCGCCGAGCGCCGCTAGCATGAGGGGCATGAGCGAGAACACCGCAGCCCCCACCCCCGAGCAGGACCGTGCCCGCCTGAAAGAGCTCATCCAGCAGCTCGCCGTGGTCCGCGGAAGGGTCACCCTGTCCTCCGGCAAGGAGGCCGACTACTACGTGGACCTGCGCCGCGTGACCCTGCACCATGAGGCCGCGCCGCTGATCGGCCGGGTGATGCTGCGGATGCTCGAGGACGCCGGTGTCGAGTACGAGACCATGGGCGGCCTCACGATGGGGGCGGACCCGGTGGCCACCGCGATGATGCACGCCGCCGGTGCCGAGGGCCGTGCGCTCGACGCGTTCGTGGTGCGCAAGGCCCAGAAGTCCTACGGCATGGGCCGTCAGGTCGAGGGCCCGGGTGTGGACGGCCGGAAGGTCGTGGTGCTCGAGGACACCTCCACCACCGGCGGCTCGGCGCTGACCGCCGTCGAGGGCGTGCGCAGGGCCGGCGGCGACGTGCAGGCCGTGGCCGTGATCGTGGACCGGAACACCGGCGCCGCCGAGCGCATCGCCGAGGAGGCCGGGGTGCCCTACCTCTACGCCTTCGGCAAGGACGAGCTCGGCCTGGACTGAGCCCGGCTCACAGCCATTCGGCCCGCTTGAACAGCACCCACAGCACCACGGCCACGGTCAGCATCAGCGTCAGCGCGAACGGGTAGCCGAACGCCCAGTGCAGCTCGGGCATGCGATCGAAGTTCATGCCGTAGATCGACCCCACCAGCTGCGGGGCGAAGATGATCGCAGCCCAGGACGAGATGCGCTTGACCTGCTCGTTCTGCTCGATCGACTGCTCGGCCAGCCGCTTGGACGCCAGCGTGGAGTCCAGCTCCAGCGCGCTGTTCAGCATTGCGCGCATGGCGGCCACGCGCTCGTTGATCTGCACGGCGTGGTCGTGGACGTCGCGGAGGCGGCGCAGGTTCTCCACCTCGATCGCCGCGCCCTGGGACGCCGCACTCGACTCCCCGGCCTCGTCCGCGTGCAGGCGTGCCCGTGCGTCGTCCTGGAGCTGGTCCACCATGGTCGGCAGCGCGCGGATGGCGTGCTGGAAGTTCAGCACCTCGCGGGAGAGCTCGTAGATGCGGCGGGACACATGCGCGTCGCCGGCGAAGATCTGGTCCTCGATCTCGCCGATGTCCTGCTCGAGGCCGTCGGCCACCGGGAAGTAGTCGTCCACCACCTTGTCCAGGATCTCGAAGGTCACCTGCCAGGGGCCGAGCGCGAGCCGGTCCGGGCTGTCGCGCTCCAGGGAGTGGCGCACGGCGGCCAGGTCCGGCTCCTCGGCGTGGCGCACGGTGACCACGTAGTCGTCCCCGGAGAAGACGCCGATCTCGCCGAACTCCACGGTCTCCGTCTCGTCGATGTACCGCGCCGGGTGCAGGACCATGAACCAGTCCTCGCCGTAGTGCTCGAGCTTGGCGCGCTGCCCGCCGGACAGGGCGTCCTCCACGGCCAGCTCGTGCAGGTGCAGCTCGTCCGCGACCTCCTGCAGCTCGTGGGCGTCCGGCCGGTACATGCCCAGCCAGGCCAGGTCCCCGGACTCCTTCAGGGCCCGCCAGGTCTGGTCCAACGAGCTCGGTGCGAGGATGCGTCTGCCGTCCTTGTAGACGGCGTTGTCGATGATCGTCACCTGACCATTGTGCGCCTGTTCCCTTCCGGGCCGCCTCCAGGCTTACGGGCGTACGGTGGAGCCATGAGCGAGAAGATCACCCAGACCCAGACCGTCGAGGCCGTCCGAGACGGCAAGTCCCTCCTGCCCGCCGAGGCGGTGAACACCGCGCCCGTGGTGGCGCTCGGGCTTTTGGGCGGTTACGTCACCGCCCGTGAGACCGGCATCCGTCCGCTGGGCGGCGTGCTGCTCGGCGCCGCAGGCCTGCTGGCCGGCCGCACCTGGCTGGCCAAGGGCGGACCGGCCGTCACCGGTGGGCTGGCGGCGCTGTATCTGGGCGGTTTCGGAGCCTCCCATCCGCTGGCCAAGAAGATCGGCGCGTGGCCGGCCGTGCTGGCCGTGACCGCCGCGGCCGCCGGCGCCTCGAAGGTGCTGGTGGATGCGAAGGCTCCGCGCGTCGCGTGAGCTCCCGCCCGCTTCACGACGACGGCGCCTCACCTTCGGAGGGTGAGGCGCCGGAGCGTGTGGTCGGGGTGGGCCCCTGGGAGGGCCCGTGGCCGCAGGACCCGCGCTTCGATGCAGACCTGCTGCGCGAGGGGGACCGCCGCAACGTGCTGGACCGGTACCGGTACTGGAGCCTCGAGGCGATCGTCGCGGACCTCGATGCGCGGCGGCACCCGTTCCATGTGGCCATCGAGAACTGGCAGCACGACCTGAACATCGGCACGGTGGTCCGCACCGCCAACGCGTTCAACGCCGCCGGGGTCCACATCATCGGCCGGCGCCGCTGGAACCGCCGTGGCGCCATGGTCACGGACCGGTACCTGCACGTGCACCACCATGACACGGTGGCGGCGTTCGCCGCGTGGGCGGCCGAGGAGGGGCTGCCGGTGCTCGGCGTGGACCTGTTCCCCGAGTCGGTGCCGCTGGAGACCTTCGACTTCCCCCGCGCCTGCGTGCTGGTCTTCGGTCAGGAGGGACCGGGGCTCTCGGAACAGATGCGGGCGGCGTCGAGCGCGGTGCTGTCCATCGCGCAGTACGGCTCCACCCGTTCGATCAACGCGGGCGTGGCCGCCGGCATCGCGATGCACGCGTGGATCCGGCAGCACGCGGACGCGGCGCCGCCGTCGCCCTAGGAGGACGACGACGGCGCCGCGTCGGGGTGCTGGGCCACTGCCCGTACGGGGCCGGGCGGCCCGGCGCCGCGGACCGGCGGCTCAGCGCTCGAAGGTGAGCGGCACCTCGAGCGAGTCGAGGGTCTCGGGGTCCTTGATGCCCGCCTTGACGATCACGTCGACCTTCGCGGTGGCCTCCGTGGCGTCGGCCGGGATCTCGAACCAGACGCGGTCCTTGAACCGGTACTGCAGGTCGGAGGGGTCGTCCAACCAGCGCTGAGTGGTGCCGTCCGGCAGCTCCAGCGTGATCATGGACTCGTCTTCGTCGGTGGAGTTGAGCTTGTTCGTGCGCACGTCCAGGCCCAGGAACACGTTGCCGGACGTCGCCCAGCCCTGCTTGGGGAGGGCGGGCAGGATCTCCGCGCCCTCGATCTGGCCGCTCAGGTGCTCTGTCTTGCCGGTGAAGCCCGTGAAGGACACGTCCCAGTCATGGCCTTCCTCCACGGCTACGGAGGTCGGACGCTCGTAGATGTGCTCCACGTCGGAGGCGGTGCGGGAGCCGTCCACGAGGGAGATCTCCTGTGCCGCCTCGTCCTGGACGACCTCGAGGGTCACGTCCTCAGGCTCTGCGTCCTCGGGGGCGGAGACGACGACGGTGGCCTGGTCTCCCGCAGCCAGGGGTGGGACTCCGACGTCCACCGGGTCGCCGTTCACACGGAAGGTCGTGGTGGTCTCGGGGGCCTCGCCCTCGAAGGCGTGGCGGGCGTCGGAGGCCTGCACGACGGCGACGTAGAGGGCTTCACCGTCCGCGGCACTCACCTCGTCCGCGTAGTCGAAGACCATGGGGGCAATCTGCTCGGCGAGCTTGCCGGGCACGGCGTCCACGCGGGCCGTCTGGGTCACGGCGAAGCGGGTGCCGAGCACCTCGACGGTGTTGTCCGGGGACTCCTCGACCTCCTCGAGGCCCAGGTCGTTCGGCACCGAGTTCAGGGTCCCGGCCACGCCGGGCTCGAAGGCGGTCTGGAAGTCGGCGGTCTCCTCGGCCTCCTCGCTCTCGGTGGACTCCGGCGACGGCTCGGCGGCCTCGGACGATGCGGAGGAGGCGCTGGCGGCATCCTCCTCCGGGGCGTCGGACGTGCCGCCGCACGCGGTGAGCGTCAGGATGGAGGCGAGCCCGAAGGCAGTCAGGGCCGTGCGGCGGCCGCGGGCCGAGGTCGAGAACGAGCGCATGAGAACTCCCGGGAAGGTCGGACGAAACCGCGGGCCTGCGAACAGACCCGCAACACAGGACCTTAGCGGGAACTCACGGAGAAGTCTCAGAGGATTCCCGGTGGACGTGAAGTGATGGGAACGGTGCTCGGCCGCGGCCCCTCCCGGCATGACGCGGCGGGGTCGCGTGCGGGAGCGGAGGGAAAGGCGGGCGGTTCAGCCTGCGAAGGGCCGGACCGGCAGGCCTGTCACCCCCGGGCGGACGGCGAACAGGGCCCCGGCCAGCGGGTCCTCCCCGCGTTCCATGTTCTCCCAGGAGGTGGTGATGTAGAGGGTGCCGAGGTCGTCGCCGCCGAAGGTGCACGCCGTGGTCTTCTGCACGGGGACCTCCACCACCTCGTCCAGGGTCCCCTCCGGCGTGTACCGGTGGATCTGGCCGTGGCTGATCACCGCAACCCAGATGCCGCCCTCGGCATCCACGGTGAGTCCGTCCGGCTTGCCCTCGCCGTCGAGCACGTCCACGAGCACGCGCCGGTCCGTCAGGCCCTCCTCGCGGGAGTAGTCGAACACGGCCACCTGCCGCGTGGGGGTGTCGTTGTAGTACGCCCGCGTGCCGTCCGGGCTCCACTCGAGGCCGTTGGACGTCGTCGAGCCGGTCAGCACGACGTCCACCTCGCCCGCGCCGCCGTCGGGTGCGGGGGTGAGCCGGTAGAGGTTCGCGGCCCCGGGGGTCTTCGCGTAGGCCATGGTGCCGCAGTGGAACCGGCCGTCTGGGTCGCAGCCGCCCTCGTTCATCCGGATCCCCGCGTCCGCGCCCCACAGCTCGGGCAGCGTCGTCAGCTCGCCTTCGGGCGAGATCAGGGCGAAGCCCCGCTCCACCGCGACGACGGCCCCGCCCCCGGTGCGTGGGCGCAGCGCGGCGGCCACGTCGCCGACGTGCGTGCGGTCCACCGTGCCGTCGGCGCGCAGGGCCAGGACATCCCCGGCGAGCATGTCCACCCAGCGCAGGCCGCCGCCGGCGGTCACGCCCTCGGCGGCAGTGCCCCAGGAGTCGGCCCAGACGGGGCCCTCGCCGTGGTAGGCGATGGGATCGGTGAGCTGCTCGGCGCGCATGTCTGCTCCTTCGGTGGGCGGGACGGTCCTGCCCTTGACGCTAGCCGACGCTCAGAACCAGCCGCACGAGTCGGCGGTCCGGCGGTCGTTCAGCGCGGCGTCGAGGAAGCCGGTCGCGCGCGGCAGCGCGGCCACATAGCCGCCCACGTGGGTCGGGGTGAAGACCGGGTCGAAGCGCACCTGCGCACCCTCCGCGCACCAGCGGTGCCCCAGCTCACGGCCGGTCCGGTACGGGATGACGTCATCGGTCAGCGAGTGGGCGATCATCACCGGCATCTCCGGATGACGGCCCTGATGCCCGAGTCGCTGGTCGGCGAGGATGCCGGCGAGCAGTCGGTCGCTGCGCACCAGCTCCGGGAAGGACTGGCCTGAACTGGTGATGGTGGAGGAGTCCAGGTCGGCGAACGCTGAGCCGTCCGAGGTGCAGGCGGTGGAGGCCTTCTCGAGGGTCTGCATGCCCAGGGCGTTGAGGTACAGGCTCGGGTCCACACCGTAGGCCTCGAAATGGCCCGCCATGGCGAAGAGCAGGAACGCGGCCGAGCCGCCCCCGTCGATCGCGTCGGCCACCTGGGTCAGGTCCGCCGGGGGAGCGCCCGCGTAGGCGGCCTTCACGTCCAGCTCCGGTGCGTACTCGCCCGCGAGCTCGGCGGCTGCAGCCGCGGCGCCACCGCCCTGGGAGTAGCCGGCGATCGCCACCGGGGACGTGGCCGTCACGCCCGAGCCCTCGAGCCCGGCAGCCGCCCGGACGGAGTCCAGCACGGTGTGCGCCTGGGACTGCCGGACCATGTAGGTGTGCAGGCCCTCGGTGCCGAGCCCCTCGTAGTCCGTGACCACCACGGTGTATCCCTTGTTCAGCAGCGTGGAGATGCCGACGCCTTCGTACTGCTCTCCCGTGGACAGGGTCTTGGACGGGGCGCACTGGTCTCCCACGCCCTGGGTGCCCACCGCGTAGGCGATCACCGGCCGTTCGCCGGAGCCGGTCCACTCCTTCTCCGGTTCGAGGACGGTGCCGGTCACGGCGATCGGCTCGCCCGTGGCGCTCACGGAGGAGTACATGATGCGCGTGGCCGTGGCGGGGAAGCGGATCAGCTTCACCGGGTCCAGGTAGAAGTCCATCGGCTCCTGGCGGATCAGCGCGCCGGGAGTGCCGGGGATCGAGTCCGGAGCGGCGTAGAAGTCCTCGTCCGCGGCCTGGGCCAGAGCGGTGCGGGCGGCGTCCCACTGTGCCCGCTCCGCGGTGGTGGGGGCCGTGGACAGCTCCTGCACGGCGGTCTCCTGCTCGGGGCCCATGCCCTGCTGTGCGGCGGCGGGGGCGGGGCCGGCGAAGGTCGCGCCGAGGCCGAGCGCGACGGCCGCGGCGAGGGTGGTCAGACGGGAGGGGCGGGAGGTGGTCATGGGTTCCTCGGGTGGGGGGACAGGTGCGGGCCTGCCGGCCTGCGTGTGATGCACCTCACGCTACGGAGCGGCCCGACGGCGGGCAAGAGACCTTCGTCCAGACCTCGCCGCGGGCCCCGGGCGCACCGATAGGATGGTGCCGGCGGCTCCGCACCGGCGCGGGCGCACGCGTCCGCCACCTGAGAGGGTGTCCGCCGGTGACAGCACGGAGCCGGATCCGTCTGCCCGACCGCGACGCACAGGAGCGCAGCATGCCCATCGCAACCCCGGACAAGTACGCCGAGATGATCGACGCCGCCAAGGACGGCGGCTACGCCTATCCGGCGATCAACGTCACCAGCTCCCAGACCCTGAACGCCGCCCTCCGCGGCTTCGCCGAGGCCGGCTCGGACGGCATCATCCAGGTCTCCACCGGCGGTGCCGAGTTCTTCTCCGGCAAGAACATGAAGAACATGGTGGCGGGCTCCCTGGCCATGGCCGCCTTCGCCCGCGAGGTCGCCAAGCAGTACGACGTCACCATCGCCCTGCACACGGACCACTGCCCGAAGGACAAGCTGGACGGCTTCGTCCGCCCGCTGCTGGACGCCTCCGAGGCCGAGGTGAAGGCCGGCCGCGACCCGATCTTCAACTCCCACATGTGGGACGGCTCCGCCGAGACCCTGGACGAGAACCTGAGGATCGCACGGGAGCTGCTGGCCCGCACCGCCGCCAACAAGCAGATCCTCGAGGTGGAGATCGGCGTCGTCGGCGGCGAGGAGGACGGCGTCGCCAACGAGATCAACGACCAGCTCTACACCACCGTCGAGGACGGCCTGGCCACGGTCGAGGCCCTCGGCTCCGGCGAGCACGGCCGCTACATCACCGCGCTCACCTTCGGCAACGTGCACGGCGTCTACAAGCCGGGCAACGTGAAGCTGCGCCCGGAGATCCTGGACGAGATCCAGCAGGCCGTCGGCGCGAAGATCGGCAAGGACCGCCCGTTCGACCTGGTCTTCCACGGCGGCTCCGGCTCCACCGAGCAGGAGATCGCGGACGCCGTGCGCTACGGCGTCATCAAGATGAACGTGGACACGGACACCCAGTACGCCTTTACCCGTCCGGTCGTCACCCACATGTTCCAGAACTACGACGGCGTCCTGAAGATCGACGGCGAGGTCGGCAACAAGAAGATGTACGACCCGCGCACCTGGGGCGAGAAGGCCGAGATCGGCATGGCCCAGCGCATCGTGGAGGCCTGCCAGGACCTCGGCTCCGCCGGGAAGTCCATCAAGTGACGCTGCCGGAACGCCGGCTGGGCTCTCGAGAGGAGGCGGTCTGATGGAGATGCTCCCCTGGTTCGCCTGGATCCCGATCGTGGCGATCCTCGTCTGGGGCGCCGTGCAGATCGCCCAGCTGATCACCGGCCGCAGCGTCGAGGGCCTCGAGGGCTCCGGCCTGTCCGACCGCATGGACGAGCTCGAGTACCGGCTCTCCGAGCTGGAGTCCTGGTCGGACCAGGTCGGGGACGCGCCCCGTCGACCCGCGGTCGAGCGTGGAGGCGCGAGCGGCGGCGAGTCCCTCGAACATCGCATCGAACGTCTCGAGGCCCGCGCCGACCGCCGCGAGGCGCGGGACCGGGACCGCGACGACTGGGACCGCCAGGCCAAGGACCTCGGCCTCGAGGACTGACGGCGGGCCCGCCCCGCCGCAGCCGTCCTCCAGCACGACGGCGGCCGCTCACCGTGCAAGGTGAGCGGCCGCCGTCGTGCCGGGAGGGGGCCCTCCGGGGTGTCAGTCGTCCTCGACGACGCGCGGGGGCTGGCCCGGGGCCACCGGGCCCGGGGCGCCCTCGGGGCGGTCGATCATCGAGTGGGTCGGCAGATCCTCCGGGTCGGACTCGCCCGCGGGGATCTTGCGGGCCTCCTCGAGGGTCTTCTCGTCCATCTGGTAGTCCATGAAGAACGGCGAGGCCTTGCCGATGACGTCCTGGTACGTGGAGGGGTCCTTCAGGACGGTGTCCGCCAGGTGGTCACGGGCCTCGGTGACGATCGTGGTGCTCTCGGCCACCGGGGAGTTCTCGATGGCGGTGAGGCCCTCGTTGGCGTCGCCGTAGCCCTCCATGGCGCCGAAGGTGATGGACACCATCTCGGTGCCGTCGTCACTGCAGGCCCAGCCGGTGCGCTGCGGCATCAGCGGGGCGCCGTCGGCGCCGCCCTTCATGCCCGGGCGCACGAGGGCCATGAGGCCCTTGTCGGTCTCCTCGTCGAACGTGTACTCGTCCGCGATGGCTGCGGGCTCCGGCTTGCACCACTCGAGGCGCTCGTCGTTGAGGTTGTGCTGGTAGCGGACCATGGCCATCGGCATGCCGTTCTCCGCACGGGTGGAGCTGGTGAAGGAGCAGCTCATGAACTCGAGGTTCTCGTCGCGGGAGGCGAAGAGCTGGGCGATGGACATGGCGGACGCGTTCGGGATGTGCGTGGCCACGGCGTCCAGGGTGCCCTGGTCCAGGACGTCGCGGGCGCAGTCCATCACGGACACGGTGTCCTGCTTGGCGGAGGCGATCGAGATCCAGCTGCCGGTGGCGGCGCCGTCGGTCACCCCGGGGCCGTCGGTCTCGAGCGCCTCACGGGGCTGCGGGCGGCGGGTGCCGGCGGCGGCGCTCGACGCGGCGGCCTCGGCCACCTGGGAGGCGGCCGCGGCGGTCGGGTCGAGGCTCTCGGACGGGCTCGGCTCGGAGGTCTCCTCGGTGCCGGAGGAGGGCGCATCGTTCGGGTCCTCCTGGTCTGCGACGCAGCCGGAGAGCACGAGTGCCAGCGCGGCGGCGCCTGCGCCCAGGGGCAGGAGGCGGCGTCGTGCGGCGGTCGAGGCCTTGGCCATGGAGAGCTCCTTCGAAGACAGCGGGCGGTGCCGGGAGGGCACATGCACTGACCTACGGTACCGGAGAAGCCTGGAAGCGGCCCGGGTCCGCCGGGCGAGCGTGGATACACTTTCGGAGAACCCCGCCGCCTGCTGACGTGCATCCCGTATGTGCGGTGTGGGCGGACCCGCAGACAGCACAGGAGGAGATCGCCATGTCCGAGTCGCTGATCGGCAAGAACCTGATGGAGCCGCCGGCCACTCTGCTCCCGGAGGAGCCCGAGGTCCAGGCTCGCATCGAGGCCGGAGACCTGCCCGAGGACATCGTCCCGGTCGCCCCGGACTCCTCGCTCGTGTGGGCCATGATGGCCGAGGACGCCTGGAAGGAGGGCCGTACGGTCGACTCCTACGCCTACGCGCGGGTCGGCTACCACCGTGGCCTCGATGCCCTGCGCCGCTCCGGCTGGCGCGGCGCCGGCCCGGTGCCCTACTCCCATGAGCCGAACCGTGGCTTCCTCCGCGCCCTCTACGCCCTCGGCCGGGCAGCCGCCGGCATCGGCGAGTCCGAGGAGGTCCAGCGCATCGGCACGTTCCTGAACGACTCGGACCCGTCGGCAAAGGAGCAGATCGAGAAGGCGCAGGGCTGACGCGCACGTGGCCAAGCTCTACTTCCGCTACGGGGCGATGAACTCCGGGAAGTCCACCGGCCTGCTGCAGGCCGCCTTCAACTACGAGGAACGGGGCCAGCGCGTTCTGTTGGCCAAGCCGCAGGTGGACACCAAGGGGGATGACGAGATCGTCTCCCGCCTGGGCGTCTCCCGCCGCGTGGACTTCCGGATCCGCCCGGACGACGACGTGGTGCAGCTGTTCCGCGGCCACGCCTCCGGGGAGGATCCGGACGCCCTGGTGGACCGCCTGGACGGCGTCCCCCCGGTGGCGTGCCTGCTGGTGGACGAGGCCCAGTTCCTCACCCCGGGGCAGGTGGACGACCTGCTGCGGATCGCCGTGGAAGAGGGGGTGCCCGTGCTCGCCTACGGCATCCGCACCGACTTCCGCACCCATTCCTTCCCGGGCTCGGCACGGCTGATGGAGCTGGCGCATTCGCTGGAGGAGCTGAAGACCATCTGCCGGTGTGGGAAGAAGGCGCTCTTCAACACCCGCAAGGCCACCGACCCCGCCACGGGGGAGGAGCACTACATCTTCGAGGGGGACCAGGTGGCCATCGACGGCGTCGAGGTGACCTACGACTCCCTCTGCGGCGGCTGCTACCTGCGCGAGTCCGGCGGCCGGCTGGGCTGAGGCGGCGCTCTCTGCGCCGAGCCAGAAGAATCGGCTGCTTCGAGGCTCGGCGAAGGGGCCGATTCTTCTGACTCGCGCGAAGCGGAGGTGCGTCTGACTCGCGCGAAGCGGAGGTGCGTGTTGTCAGGGAACTCCCAGTCCTGGTTCGGCCTCCGTACACCGGCGCTTCGTAGGCTGAAGCCACCTCATCAAGGTGCGAGTGATGACGGGCGAGGGGCCCCGGAGTTGATCCGGGGCCCCTCGTCCTGTCCGGTTCAGTGCGGTGAGGTCAGGGTTCCGCGTGGGACTGTCAGGGGTGTGGTCAGTGTGGGCGGAAGGGTGATGCGCCTTCGGGTCCGGTGGGTGCGGGGGTTTGGGTGGACTCCGGCAGGGGTGCCTGTTCGCCGGTGTAGTCCTCAAGGCTGACGTGGTCGTTGTATCCGTCGCCTTCAGCGGTGCCGTAGTCCGGGTCCAGACGTGAGTGGACCATCTCGTGGCCGTCGGGCATGTCGCGGCAGATCCCGCGGACGACGGTGGCGACGATCAGGGTCCCGTCGCGGTCTTCGTCGAGCAGGACGGTCATGACCATGTTCTGTCCGTCGTGCTTGCCGCCGAGCAGGCGGGTGCCGGCGAAGTTTCCTTCGGCGTCGACGTCGGCGGGGTCCTCGGCCAGGGTCCAGCCCTGTTTGTCGGCTTGGGTGCGGATATGGTCAGCGACCTTGTGGGCGGTGTCCTCGGAGTCGACGGCGACTTCGGCGTCGGCGATCCAGGACGTTCTCTCGACGGCGGACGGATCACCTGGGAGCGCTCCGGTGCAGGTGGTCTCACGCAGACGTCGGACGGACTCTGCACCCATGGCGCGGGCGATGTCGGGGAAGGTCTTGTCCAAGAACTCCCCGTCGGCGGCAGACAGGGCCTCGGCCTCGGCGGACTGTGAAGCGGTCACGTCTTCTCCTGGATCGGGTGCACACGAGCTGAGAGCCACCAAGGCCACGCCTGCCGCGATGGCCCGTATGGAAGCGGATCGGAATGTCAACGGATCACCTCGTCGTAGGGGCGCTTGAATTCGTCGAAGCCCTCGCTTTCGGTGATCTCGGGGTGGTTGTCCAACCCGTCGATGAGCACCGGAGCCTTGGGATTCGCGCTGTAGTCGAGCCGGTCCGGCAGCTCCGGGACGAGCTCATCCTCATAGATGAATGCTTCGATGTTGGCGCGAGACGTAGAGCGCGGCACCCACAAGTCACTGTGTCCTCCGGCGGGCCCGTCCCCGACGCGGATTGGGTTCTCGGGAGTCGATCCCTTGGCGTAACCGGTCTCGAGCCGAGGAGCGTCCATAAGCCTTGTGGGGTCGCCTCCCACGAGGAAGTTCGGACCGTGGTGACTGCCTCCCAAACGCTGGGAGTACTTGATCGGGTCCTCCCGGGTCTGGACCACTGCGCGGTCGGCATTCGGATTGACCGTCTCCTCCGGCGAGCCCACGTTGTGCCCTGTCCCGGCCGGCGCCAGGTAGAGAAACTTGTCCGTCGTCATCCCATGGTCCCGACGCTCAGCCGTGCCCGCCAGGGGCGCGCCCGCGGAATGTGCCAGCGTCGTCTGCGTCGCCTGCGAGTTCTCCAGGTCGACACCCTGGTCGAACGCGGAAAGCAGGGGCGCGCCCGTCTCGCTGTAGCGGGCGGTCATGTTGTCCGTGACCACGGAGGGGCCGTCGTTCTCACCGGTTCGTGGATCGAACCGTCCTGAGAAGTCCGTGCCGGCCCAGTAGAAGTTCACAGTGTCAGACCGAGGGCCGCCGACCATGTTCTGCATCGCCTCGTTGTAGCCGCGGACACTCTCCATGGAGGTGTACGTGCCGGGTACGAACATATTGATGTGCCTAGTCTCGTCCGTGAATGTCCCCTGCATGGTGACGATCTGGCCGTTGCCGGACGGATCGACATACACCGTGCGATACAGCGCCCCCTCATCGCTGTCCGGCGCTGCGCGCTGCTGGTACTGCTGCCAGGCATTGGCAAGTCCATATCGATTCTGCTCCAGCTCGACACCCTCAAGCAGCCACTTGTTCTTGGCACGTTGCCGGTCCTCTTCTTTGCCGTGCTCGGGCAGGTACGGGGCCTTGGGGTGCCCCAGGGATTCCCGTCGCTCTCGCTGTAGTCCGGAATGCGCGCCTCCCATGTGGTCTGGCCCGCGCGGGTGCGGATCTTCTCCTCGACGATCTCAGCGTTGCCGCGCACGTTGACCGCGCCGATCTGGGCGCGCTGCTCCATGGGCACCCCGTTCATGTTGCCGAACACGATGGGGTAGGTGAACAGGAGGTAGGCCTGTTCCTCAGGGGTCAGACGGTCCCATTCGGCACGAACCGCCTTCACAGCGCCGCGATTCGACGCTGGGTCCATGTTCTCCGGACCGTGCACGAACGGGGCCATCCGCTCCTCCGGGCTGCCCGGCGCCGGGCGGGCCGGGAACGGGTTCTTCACGAGGTCCCGGGCCACCTCACGACGCTCGGCAAGCCACGTGATGTACTCATCGGATCCGAGGAACGTCCGTGCCCGGCCGGGATTCTGCTTCACCCAGTTCAGGAACTCCGTGGCGTCGAGGTGGCGGACTTCCTCGGCTGCCTGCTTCGTCTCCGCAGCGATCCATGCGGGGTGGTCGACGCGCATCCCCGTGTCGAGCGAGTCCTGCAAGGCGCCCCAGTCCAAGGTCAGGCCGACGTCCTGCCAGTCGCCGGGAAGCTCGTCATTCTCTCCGCCATGGATCGTGCGAAGGGCCGAGGCGTACTCCTCCTGCACCTGCATCCACTCGCTGCACAGTTGGTCGACGTCAGAATTGAAGGCGTGGACCTCCATCGTGACCCTCATGATGCGCAAGGTGTCCTCGGACGCCAGCGCCGCGAGACGCTCGGCCTCGAGCACTCCGTGGCGATCACGTAGGACCGCGGCCAGTGCTTGGACCACTGTTGCGGCATCGGCGAAGTCGTCCGTGCAGTCAGCGGCGTGCACGAGGGCTTGGCGCCACTCGTCCAAAGGGCGGTCGACGAGGTCCAAGCCATGCCACACAGCCTCCTGCGTGCCTTCGTGGTGGTAGGAGTCGCGAAGGCGCTTCCAGGCCGAGCTCGCGTCGTCGTAGTTGTCTGTCGCCCGGCGTACGCCGTCGCGCGCCGTGCGTGCCCCGTCGCGGAGCACCTCGCTGTCGACCTCGATGTGCGGGACGTCGACGGGAAGGGGGATGTTCATGAGTCGGAGAACCCTTCGGTCACACGAGCCGCCTGCTCACGGGTCACGGTCTGCTCGGTCTTCGAGTCCATGTCATGGTCCATCCGGACGAACGCCGCCGCGGCTTGCGCGACCTGCCACGTCTGATAGTGGACTGTTGCGGCTGCATTGCAGCCGAGGGCGTCGCGGGCGCCCCAGAACGCGGCAAAGGCGGAATGCGCCGTCGTCGCCGTTCCGAAGCCGCTCTCGATCCTCTGGCCGCCGTCGCGGACAGAACGGGCCGTCTCGTCCAGGTCCCGTCCTGCACGAGCGGTCTCCGTCAACGCTTCGTGCACGTCCCACGGGACGATCTCCACCTTCACCATCGGGCTCTCCCCCTTGCCCTCTTGTGTTCTCCCTTACCCCATTGCCCTCTTGTGTTCTCCCTTACCCCACTGTGGCGTTCGCGCTCAGTGCGGGTCAAGCTGTTGTGCCCCGCCCCGCCCCGTCACTGATCGGTGCCGCCCGCGGGCGTCCCGTCGGAATTGTCCGACTCGTGGCCCATGAAGGTCTGTACCGTCTCGTGGTGCCCGGAGGAGCCCACCAGCAGTCCGCGGCCGGGAGGCAGGCGACGCGGACGCAGCCCGTCCACGAGCACGCCCTCGGAGCGGTCGCCGCTGAGCATGAGGGTCACGGCCTCGCTGGCCAGCAGCGAGGTGATGAACCGCTCGTATAGGGCACGCGAGGCGCCCTTCATGCGGCGGGAGACGAAGACGTTGAGGTTCAGCTCGGCGGACATAGGCAGGTATGGGATGAGCGGTGCCAGCGGGGACTCGCCCCCCACGGTGAGCACGTCATAATCGTCCACCAGCACCACGATCCGTGCTTTGCGCATGGGGGAGTCGTCTGCGGGGTCCTTGGACTGCCGCTTCTGGAGCTCGGTCACGAGGGCGCGGGTGAGATTGACAGCCACGGTCGCGTTGCCGGCGTAGCCGGCGACATAGTCGTCCGGGACGGCGCCCTTGAGCTCGCCGCGCGGGTCGTACACCACCGCCATCATCTCGGTGTCTGCGTGGGTCTGGCACAGGTGAGAGGCCAGTTGGCGAAGCATGGAGCTGCGCCCGGTCTGGGCGTCGCCGAAGGCGAGCAGATGGCGCTCGCGCCCGTCGATCGCCAGGGACCGCACGGAGAGGTCGTCTTCGAGCAGGCCCAGGGGCAGCTGCTCGGGACGCTCCAGCTGCGCCAGCGGCGGCCGCACGGCCTCGGTGGGCAGCACGCGGACCGCCATGGCGCGGCCGCGCACGGAGGCGGCGACGCGTTCGGCGAGGGCGGTGAGGCCCTCGGTGGCCGTGGCGGCGTCGGCGTCGCCGTCGATGCGGGGCAGGGTGACCTGGCCGTGTAGACGGTTCATCGAGATGCCGCGTCCCGGTGTGTTCTCGCGTACCTTCTCCGCCACCTTGCGGTCGATCGCAGAGTCCGTGGGCGAGGGCAGGTGCAGTTCCACACGGTGGGAGAAATAGGACTGCTGGGTGGAGCGGACCTCGTTCTGACGGGACACGGCAGTGATCACGTGGATGCCGTAGGCGGCTCCTCGCCCGATCAGCCCGTTGAGCACGGGGGTGAGCTCGGAGAACTCCTCGTTGACCAGACCGTATCCGTCGAGCACCAGGAAGATGTCCGCGCTCGCCAGCTGCGGCAGGGATCCGTCCGCATGACGACGACGGAGGGTGACCATGGAGTCGATGCCCTCGGCCTCGAACAGCCTCTCGCGCAGGGTGAGCATGCCGGAGAGCTCCCGCAGGGTGCGGGTGACCATCTCCTTGTTCGTGCGGATGGCCACGCCGCCCACATGGGGCAGCCCCTGCAGGGGCAACAGGCCGGAGCCGAGCAGGTCCACGCAGTAGATGCCCACCTGTTGTGGTGTGTGGGTGAGGGCCAGTGAGGAGACGATGGTCTGCAGGAGGGTGGTCTTGCCGGTCCGTGGCCCGCCCTGGACGATCAGGTGGCCGGAGCCTGCGGTGAAGTCCAGCGTCCAGAGGCCCTGCCACTGCTGCTCCGGGTCGTCCACCAGGCCGATCGGCACCTCGAGGGGCTCCTGGGCAGCGAGCCGCAGCCCGTGGTCCGTCTCTGTGACCTCGCCGACGGCCTGATCCAGTGTGAGGGTCTCGGGCAGCGGGGGCAGCCAGAGCGGCTCCACGGGTGAGGGCACCTCACGGAGCCTGTCCATGAGTGACTCCATGATGGTCGGCGCGGGATCGCCCTGGCGCTCCGTCTCCGGTTCCGCGTCCGCCGCGCGACCGACTGACAGCTCCGGCTCCTCCTCCTGGGTGGGTCCTGCGAGGTCGGGCCCGTAGGCCGGCACCGGAAGGGCGGGCGGGACCTCATCGACGACGGTCTGGGCTCTCGCATGGTGTTCACGGGCCTCGGCCTCGTCCTCCAGCGGAGAGGAGACGTAGCCGGAACGGAACCGCGAGTACACGGAGGTGTCCACCTTGAGGTAGCCGAAGCCGGGCAACGGGGGCAGGTGGAAGGCGTCGGGGGTGTCCAGCACGGTGCGGGACTCGGACTCGGAGAGGGTGCGCAGGCCGAGGCGGTAGGACAGGTACGTCTCGAGGCCGCGGAGCTTGCCGGACTCGATGCGCTGAGAGGACAGCAGCAGGTGGACGCCGATGGACCGGCCGATGCGGCCGATGGACAGGAACAGGTCGATGAAGTCCGGCCGGGCGGTGAGCAGCTCGCCGAACTCGTCGATGATCACGATCAGGTGGGGCAGTGGCTCCACGCTGCGCCCCTGGGCCGTCTCACGGTCCCGATAGGCCTGGTAGTCCGTGATGTTGGCGAGGTTGCCGGCCGACTTCAGCACCTCCTGACGGCGGAGGATCTCCCCGCTGAGGGAGGCGTAGACACGTTCGACGAGCGAGAGGTCGTCGGAGAGGTTCGTGATGATGCCGGTCACGTGGGGTGCCCCGTGGAAGGGGGCGAAGGTGGCGCCGCCCTTGAAGTCCACGAGCAGCATGGACATCTTCTCGGGGGCGTGGGAGGCCAGGAGGGCGAACACCAGGGCGCGGAGCAGCTCTGACTTGCCCGAGCCCGTGGCGCCGACGCACAGGCCGTGCGGTCCCATGCCGAGCTGGGCGGCCTCCTTGAGGTCGAGGTGGACGGGGTCGCCGCGGTCATCCTCGCCGATGGGGACGCGCAGGAACTCGTCCTGGCCGCGGGGACGCCACTCTCCGGTGAACTCCGCAGTCTCGAGGACAGGCGCCGATCTCTCGAGGATGATGTCGCGTCGTTCAATGCCCTGCATGGGGCCGAAGACGTCGAGGAACTGCCACCAGGTGTGGCGATGTGGCGTCAGGAACTGCTCGACACGCCTGGAATCCTCCAGGAGCTCTACCTGACGGCGGCTGAAGATTGCGCTCGGGCACTGACCGACATCACCGTGGATGGCCTGGACGTCGAGTCCATGGGCTCCGGGCGCCCCGGGGGCTGGGCCCGAGACCTACTGGACACTGCCGGCGAGCAGGCCATCCCCAAGGGTCCGCTGAGCATCACGACGACGACGCTCGGAGGCCTGGACGTCGCGAGGGTACGGGAGCCATGGCTGCGCCACAACGACGTCATTCCTGAGACCTGGCAAGCCCGATTCATGGGCTTCAACGTCGGTCACTACGGGGCATCTCTGGTGGCCGGTGGGGCGGCCCTTCGACGTGCCTGGACCACGCGAAGCTGGGCGCCGATCCGCAGCATGCCGCTGGCCATGGGGATGACCTTCCGGAACCACTCGAATGAAGAGACCAAACTCGCGATGAAGTTCAATGATCGCAAGACCTTCCAGCGGCCCACGTGGGGGGCTCTGCGCACCCAGTTCCTGGACGGGCTGCCGATCGTCGGGGACGCGAGGTCCGTACAGGAATTGCGGAAGACCCGGACACCAGCGAACTCTGGCACTCCGGCGCCGGCCATGAGGGATGCCCACCGGGTGGAATCGCGAACGGTGATGAAGTTCAACACCGGCGTGAAGGGTCTGGGGACGGTCGGCACGGTGGTCGGCGCTGCCCAGACCTACGGCAGCGAGCACGAGAAGCAGCTCCAGGAGAACAGGGCAGAGAACCCCGGTGCCTCGCGCGAGGACGTGGAACGGGAAGCGCGACACGACGCCGGCGCACAGACAGTGGGCAACGTCGGCAGCACCGTGCTGGCCTCCGCCGCAGCCGGAGCGGTGGCCGGGTCGGTCGTCCCCGGACCCGGCAATGTCGTCGGCTTCGCGGCAGGTGTGGTCACGGGTGTGGCCATGAGTGTGCCGATCGCGGACTCGGACGGTGACGGTCAGAAGGACAGTGCCGCCGAGGCGGTCGGAGATGGGGCAGAGTGGCTGTGGAACAAGGTGCGTGGCAAGTGATCAGCGCGCCTGGATGGAAGGACGATGGATGAGTGAGCAGGGCATGGAGCGGGTTTCGCTCGCAGATGTGCAGTTCCCCTTGCGGGTGCGGGTGCGTACTGGTGTGTGGGCGCCGGCGTTCGTGATGGCGGTGGTGCTGTGGGCGCTGTTCGTGCCGATCATCCTGGGGGTGCCGTCGTCGTTGTTCGAGGCGGACTCGGCGATGTTGCCGTTGCTGCGGGTGTTGGCGGGGATCGGGTTCCTGCCGTTGTCCTTGTATGTGGCCTACACGTGGATGGCGTGGCGTCGTCCGCGGCATCTGACGGTGGATGAGCAGGCGGTGTGGACGGATTCGTGGCGGGTGCGTTGGGAAGACGTCAGGTCTGTGTGGTTGAACCCGACGCATGGCCAGGCTCCGGACAAAAAGACGCAGGTGGCGTTCTTGATGGAGAAGCGGGTGTGGACCGATGAACTGCGGCGGGGGAACCGGTGGGACTCGGGGTATCCGTTCGGTCTCGGGGGGATGCTGTGCAGGGACGACTTGGTGAAGACGCAGTTCGCCACGGATCCGCCGATCCAGTCGTTGTTCGGGCTGTTCGAACAGTTGCGCATGCAGGCCCGTGGTGAGAAGCCGGACGACGCGGCCGCGCATGGGTGACGTGACAGGGTCCGAAGGCGTTTCGACTGCTGAGGACGGTGTTGTCTTCGGGCCCTTTGCGTTGCGGGTGCCGCAGACGTGGGTGCCTGCAGACGGTCACGTTGGGGCTCCGGGGGTTCGGGTGTTCGATGTGCGCGCGGAGACTGCACACACGGGAGCGGAGGAGATCCACCCGAATGTTGCGGTGCGGTACTTCGTGGAGCCCGAGGAAGGCGGCGTGGCATCGGCTGCGTTGCGAGAGCTGCACCTCGGCGGAGAGTCCGCCCTGGACGGTTTCCTTCCGCTGTCCTATGAGGCGTTCTTCACTGGGGTCGGACTGCCTGCCCGGCGTCATCACGTGGTGGCGTGGCAGCGCGGGCTGCTCTGGCACAGTCTGCGTTGGTATGTGGGGTCGGGAGACCACGTCCTGGAACTGACCCTGACCGTGGGGGAGGGTGACGATGTGACGGCCTTGGGATGTCCCGCGTCAAGTAGTTGGCAGGATTTCCTTGGTTTTGAATGTCGGGGTGGTGGGGT
>NZ_FUKP01000037.1:0-25304 GCF_900163825.1 Micrococcus lylae
GCTTGGGGGCAAGACTCCCGCTCAACGAGTGTCATCAACGTGATGGCCGGGTACATCTAGCTTCTCAGCCGGTGTCATTCCTGCCAAGATCACTCGCCCACGATGGTTCAACCGGTCCTGCGTGTCCTGGATGTCCTGATCGGTGAGTGTGTTGAAGTTCGTGCCCTTGGGGTACTCGTAGCGCAGCTGACCGTTGAGGTTCTCGTTCGTGCCCCGCTGCCAGGGCGAGTGCGGGTCTGCGAAGAACACCGGGCAGCCGGTGGCCACGGTGAAACGAGCATGCTTGGCCATCTCCGATCCCTGGTCCCAGGTCAACGAGCGCAGCACCGCCTCGGGCAAGGACTCGACCATCCGTGTGAGCTTGTCGATGACCGTCTCGGAGTCCCTGGCCCCGGGCAGTCGCCCCAGCAGCGTGAAGCGTGAGACTCGCTCGACCAGGGTGATCAACGCGGAGTTGCCCGGCCCCACGACCAGGTCCCCTTCCCAGTGCCCGGGGATCTTGCGTTCGCAGATCTCGGCGGCGAACATCTGCTCCCGGTCGGCCAACAGACACCCCTGTAGCCAGGTCCGCTTGGAAGCAGGCGGCAGCTTGGAGGCCGGGATACGTCCGGTGCGTCCCGAGCGCAGCGCGACTTCGACCTTCAGCTCCTGCAGCAGCACCGAACGGGCCTGCAGATACAGCTCTTGGTAGATGCTCTCGTGGCTGATGCGCATGCGCTCATCATCCGGGAACAGATGCCTCAGGCGCACGCTGACCTGTGGCGGTGAGTGCCCTTCGGCCATCAGGCGCAGCACCTGGTGACGTAGCGCCGGATGAGCGTGCAGCTTCCTGGTCTTCGGCCGTGCCCGCCGGTAGTCGGTGTGGTGCTGGGCGGTGGCGGCGTTGTAGGCCGAGTCCGCCGGGCCACCGGTCTTGCAGGAACGGCCCCAGCTCAACGTGTTCCTGGCCAGCTCGCGGCTGATCGTGGAACGGTGCACACCGAGGTCATCGGCGATACGGGACTGGGACCAGCCATCGTTCAGGCGTAACTCGATCTTCGTGCGTTCTGCCAGGCTCAGACGACGGGCGTGGCCGGTGCGGGCCGGCAGGGGTGCAACATTCGCAGGGATCACGGAGACATCCTTGCCTGCCCATCCCTGGGCTCTGTGCAGTCCTGCTTGCTGGCACCAGCGGCGCACGGAAGTACCGGAGACTCCGACCTGCTCGGCTACGGACTTCGAGGTGCCCCCGGCGAGCATCAGATCAAGCACTTGCAGACGCAGCCGCTTCGAAGCAGCACGAGAGATAGCGGCCATGGTGAGTACGACAGACCTTCCTGGTAGGCCCTGGAAGATCTGTTGCACTCACCGATGGAATCCGCCTGCAACTCAACGCCGTGTTGTGCCCTCAAAACGCAGGTGGGAGGCCGCCTCAGGAGGCCGAGGTGCCCTCCGCGGCCTGCCCTGCCTCGCCGGCCTGCCCTGCCTCGCCGGCCTGCTCCACGGCGACCTTCTCGGCCGCGGCCTCGTCCTCGCCGTCGGCGGCGAGCTGGCCACAGGCGCCGTCGATCTCCTTGCCGCGGGTGTCGCGGAGGGTACACGGGATGCCGGCGTCCTCCAGGCGCTGCACGAACTCGCGCATCACGTCCGGCTCGGAGGACGTCCAGATGGAGCCCGGAGTCGGGTTCAGCGGGATCGGATTCACGTGCACCCAGCCGCGTCCCCGGGCGTTGAGCTTCTTCGCCAGCAGGTCGGCGCGCCACGGGTGGTCGTTCATGTCCTTGATGAGCGCGTACTCGATGGACACGCGGCGGCCGGTGGCCTGGAAGTACTCGTAGGCGGCGTCGATCGCCTCGTCCGCCTTCCAGCGGGAGTTCACGGGGATGAGCTCGTCGCGCAGCTCGTCGTCCGGGGCGTGCAGGGACAGCGCGAAGGTCACCGGGACCTTCTCCTGCGCGAGCTTCCTGATGGCCGGCACCAGCCCCACCGTGGAGACGGTGATGTTACGGGCGGACATGCCCAAGCCCTCCGGAGCCGGGTCCACCATGCGGTGCACGGCGGCCATGAGGCGCTTGTAGTTCGCCAGCGGCTCCCCCATGCCCATGAACACGATGTTCGTGACGCGCTCGGCGTTGTGTCCCTTCTTCTGCAGGCCGCCCAGGTCTCCGGCGGCGATCACCTGGTTGGCGCGGACCACCTGCTCCACGATCTCCGCGGCGGACATGTTCCGGGTCAGTCCGTTCTGGCCGGTGGCGCAGAACGGGCAGTTCATGCCGCAGCCGCACTGCGAGGACACGCAGAGCGTGACGCGGCCCGGGTAGCGCATGAGCACGGACTCCACGAGCGCGCCATCGAACAGGCGCCAGAGGAACTTGATGGTGGCGCCGTCGTCCGTCTTGAGGCGGCGCACCTCGGTGAGCAGCGGAGGGAAGAACGCCTCGGCGATCTGCGCACGCTTGTCCTTGGGCAGGTCGGTCATCTGCTCCGGGTCCGTGGTGTGGCGCTCGAAGTAGTGCACCGAGAGCTGTTTGGCGCGGAACGCCGGCAGGCCGATCTCCTTGGCCTTGGCCTGACGCTCCTCCAGGGTCATGTCGGCGAGGTGCTGCGGGGGCTGCTTCACGCGCGGCTGCTTGAACTGCAGCAGCGGGCGGCCCTCGGCGTCGGCGGCCTGGGTCCAGCCCTCGGCCTGGGGCAGCACCTGGGGGCGCTCGGCGGATGCGGCGCTGCGGGTGCGGGGGTTCGGGCGGCGGGGGCTCTTTTCACTCATCTCGGCCATTGTCCCATCCCGGGGCGGGCACGGTCAGGTGCCGCCGGTCACGGGCAACTGCACCCCCGCTGCGCTTTCGCTCGCGAAAGGGGAGGCAGGCCCAGCGCTTTCGCTCGCGAAAGGGGAGGCGGAAGCCCACGACCGCTTCCCATTTCGCTAGCGAAAACGACGAGGTCTCCAGCAACGACGTCCGGGGCCGGCCCGGCCGCTACTCCCGCACGTGCACGGTCCTGTCCCGCCCGGCCAGGTATCCGAACACCGCCGCCAGCGTCCCGGTGCACGCGAACAGCACGGCCGCCGGCACATAGGAACCCGTCACGGCGAACAGCTGCCCCACCAGGAACGTTCCCGACGAGCCGAGCGTGTACCCGACGCCCTGCATCATCCCGGACAGCCTGGACGCCATGGACGCGGTCGCTGTGCGCAGCCCGATCATCGTCAGCGCCACCGCGGTCAGCGCCCCCTGCCCGACGCCGAGCATCGCCGCCCACACGCCCATCGCCCCCATCGGCCCGAGGATCACCAGCACGAACCCCGCCCCCGTCAGCACCGCCGCGGCCACGGCCAGCCAGGACTGCCGCCGCATCCGGGCCGCCAGGATCGGCGCCACCAGCGACCCGGCCACCTGCAGCATGATCGACGCCGCAACCACCGACCCCGCAGCCCCGGCCTCCATCCCCCGGTGTCGCAGGATCGGCGCCATCCACGCGAACACCGCGAACGAGCTCATCGCCTGCGCGGCCATCATCAGCGTCAGCCACCAGGCGGTCCGGGACCGGAACGGGCTCGCCTCCCGCTCCGGGTGGGGCACGACGACGGCACCGTCCTCCGCCTGTCCGCTCGCCTGGCCATCGTGGTCGGCGGGGCGTACCCCGCCGGCTCCCACAGAGCCGGCCGACGACACGGTGCGGGGCCCGGCGGAGGTGCGGAGCCGTCGTCGGGACGACGCGGGGTCCGGGCGATGGACGCGGCCGACCAGGCCGCGCATGGACCACAGGGCAGGGGCGATCGCGATCAGGACCAGGAGCGCGAAGCCGGCCCAGGCGCCGAGGGCGAGGCGGACGTCCCCGAGCGCGCCGAGCAGCGGCTGGGTGAAGGCGGCGCCGAGCGCGGCGGACGCGCAGATGGTCATGGTGTAGATGCCGC
Source organism: Micrococcus lylae (assembly GCF_900163825.1). Taxonomy (NCBI): domain Bacteria; kingdom Bacillati; phylum Actinomycetota; class Actinomycetes; order Micrococcales; family Micrococcaceae; genus Micrococcus; species Micrococcus lylae. Next base: position 3,893 of record NZ_FUKP01000037.1, read on the forward strand.
TCATCAGCCCGATGCTGGAGGGGAAGTCCATCTTCACGATCACCGGCAGGACCACGTTGCCCACGGAGATGCCCAGGGCCGCGGCAAGGGTGCCGACCCAGAGGGGCCAGAGGGCGTCGCCGGCGGGGAGGGAGCGGATGCACAGGCCCGCCGCAATGAGGACGAGGCCGACGGCGAGCGCGGACCAGGTGCCCCAGCGTCGGGCCAACAGGGGGACGAGCGGGGCCGCGAGCCCGATGACCGTGACCGGCAGGGCCGAGATCAGCGCGACGGCGCCGGGGCCCATGCCGGTCAGCGCCGTCCACTCGGTGAGGACCGCGGCGAAGGAGGAGAAGACCGTGCGCAGGTTCAGCGCGATCAGCACCACGCACGCGATCAGGTAGACGGTGAACGCGATGGAGCGACGGCTGGGCCACAGGGCGTCGGGGATGTTCGCGTTCACAGGGACCAGGGTAAACCCGAGCCCTCCCTGCCGTTGTCGCTCGCGAAATGGGAGGGGTCAGCCGTCGTCGGGGCGGCGCCGGGTCTGCCGTCCGGCGCGGGCCTTGGCCCGACGGTGGGCGGGCGAGTTGCCGACGATCAGGCCCGGACGGCTGCGCATGTCCTTGCGCTCGATGATGCGCTCCATGGGCGCGCGCAGGACGGCCCGCGCGATGAACGGCATCGCGATCAGCGCGAGGACCATGAGGCCGACGACGACCCATTCCGTGGTGCTCATGCCTGTCATCCTCCCAGATCGGCGGGGAGGTCGGCCGGCGCGCTCAACGCCGCAGTGTGCGCAGGATCCAGCGGGCCACGCTTGCCTGCAGTGCCTCTGGCAGGCGCCGGTACACGGGTGCGGCCACGGCCCAGATGCGCGCCTCGCGGCGGGAGTCCCGGCCGGTCCACCCCCAACCGAGCCCGGTGCGGACGGGTGCTGGCAGCAGCCCGGCGGTGAGCAGCCTCGCCAGAGGCAGAGCGGCGCGCAAGGGCGGTGACAGGCCCTGCCCGGAGAAGAGGTCGGCGGCGATGGCGCGGACCTCGGGGGTGATCTCCAGCCCGGCCATCTGCAAGTCCCAGTAGGCGTCGAAGGCGGTGCGGTCGGCCGGCCAGCGCTCCTCCGCGACGCCGAGCGAGGTCGCCAGGGACGCGTACTCCCGGTACATCCGCTCCGCCTGGTCGGCTGGAAGCGTGCCCCAGACGCGGTGGCGCACCTGCTCCCCGGCCCAGTAGAGGGTGGCGGCGACCCAAAGTTGGGCGTCGGGGTCGAAGGCCGAATACGCCCGGCCCTGTGCGTCCAGCCCGCGGACGGGAGCGTGCGCGCGGTGGACGTGTCCCAGCACCTTCCTGCGTGCGAACTGTGCCTCCGGCAGCACGGCCACGCAGATGTACTGCAGGGTGTGCCGCAGCCGGGCGATCGGGTCCTCGGTGAACCGCGAGTGCGCGGCCACTCCCGCCCCCACCCGATGGTCCGCCACCTGCAGCAGGATCGCCGCCCCGGCCCCGGCGAGCATGACCGACTGCCGAGCGACCTCCGCCGCCGTGCGCGGCGGAGGTGCTGGACGCAGGAGGGGACGCAGCGAGGTCATGGCTCCATCGTCGCAGGGCGTGCGGCCGGCGGTGGAGGGCCTCCCCTTTCGCGAGCGACGACGAGCGGGGTGGCTGGGCACAGGGGCCGCGCTGCCGACGGCGCCCGGAGGGTGGCCCCGACCCGCGCTCGAGTGAACGTCCGGTGAACCGCGCACGGGCGGCGCCGTTCACCTTGTGTTCACCTCAGTTCACCATCGACCGTGCCGCCAGAAACCGTGGAATCGCGCCGATTCCTCGCCACCCGCCTGCCACGCACTGTGACCCCCGCCATGCCGACCGCCCTGTCCACACTTGCTTTTCACCCCGTTTCGCGTATCCTTGGTTTAGGAGTTGTTCACTTCCCGTTCACCTTCCCGAACGGAGAGCGAACCAGAACCGAAGATTTCCCGGCGGACCGCTTCCCCGAACGTCCGCCCCGAGACGCCGGATCCGTCCGGCACGCAAAGGAGGTGCTCGCACATGAGCATCAACACCACCGAGTACCGCGAGGCCCTGCCCACCCAGCCGAACCCCGTCCTGTTGCGCCGCGTGATGACCCGCGTCGAGAACGACCTGGTCGCCCGCCACGCCGCCACCCTCGGCGAGGCCACCGTCCGATCGACCTTCCGTGAGGTCGTCGACGAGTTCAAGGCCACCGCCCGCCTGTACCACTTCATGCCGACACTCACCGAGCACGACGCCGAGCGTCGCCTCCGCGAGATGGAGGAGGACATGGAGCTGGCGGCCGCCTGACCCCACCCGGAGGACCGCTCAGGCTTCCCGACGACGGCGGGGCACCTTTCGCACGGAAGGTGCCCCGCCGTCGTCGTGCGTGGAGAAGAAGGATTCAGGCGCCGACATCCACACCGAGCGCCCGGCGCATCGGCTGGAACTTCACGCCGATCTCCGTGACCTCCTCGGCCGGGTCCGCGCCCGGCACGATGCCGCCGCCTGCGTGCAGGCGTACGGCCACGGCCACGTCGGGACTGGGCTCACCCTCGGCGTTCGCCACGCCGTCGCCTGCGCCCCTGTCCGGCCCCTCCGCCGCCCGCATGGCCTGCCCGCAGCGCAGGGCCAGGGCGATCTCACCGTCGCCTGAGCCGTCCACCCAGCCCACGGGTGCGCCGTAGCGGCCGCGGTCCACCGGCTCGACCTCGGCGATCACGCGCACGGCGTCGGGCGTCGGGGTGCCGCCCACGGCGGCGGTCGGGTGCATGCGGGTGACCACGTCCAGCACGGTGCCGGCGGCGGCCTTGAGCTGCCCGGAGATGCGGGTGGCCAGGTGGTGCACGTTCGGCAGGGTCAGCAGGTGCGGCATGAACGTCGAGTCGTCCATCTGAAGCACCGGGGTCAGCGCCTCCCACACGGAGCGCGCGGCCCAGTGATGCTCGTCCGCCAGGCGATGGTCCGCGGCGATGTACGCCTTGGCCGCCGCGTCAGCCTGCACGGTGGACCCGCGTGGCACGGAGCCGGCGAGCACGAGGGACTCCACCGCGCCGTCGTGCTGGGTGGCGAGCATCTCCGGGGTGGCACCCAGCAGACCGCCGACGGCGAACACCCAGGTCTGCGGGTAGGCCTCGCGCAGCCGGTCCAACGCAGACCAGAGCGCACCTTCATCCGCCGGCACGGTCTCGGTGCGGCTGATGACCACCTTGCGCAGGATCTCGCCGGTGGCCTCCGGGCCCTCGGACGGCCGGCCCAGGCGCTCGAGCACCGCACGGACGCCGTCGGCGTAGCCGGAGTCGTCCCAGGCGCGCTCCGGGTCCGCGGCCGGCAGCGGCATGTGCCCGTGCGGGGCGAGCTCAGCGGCCTCGTCCACGGCCACGGCCGCGCGCAGGGCGGTGGCGGAGACGTCCTGCACGAACAGCTTCACGCCCTGCGGACTCTGCTCGGTCCAGTGCGTGGGGATGCGCAGCACGGCCGGCTCGTCCGAGGCGTCGGTGAAGGTCCCAGCCACCCAGGCCCGCTGGGCCGGCTGCGGCCGCGGCTCGTCCGCCTCCGCCGCCGGCACAGGGAGCATCGCCAGGGTGCCGGTCTGCGGGGTGGCCTTCACACTGCGGGACCACAGCTGGGAGATGCGGCGCAGCCGGTCCTTGCCCTGCAGCAGCACGGTCCACCCTCCGGCTCCGACCAGAGCCTTCTCCCCCTGGACCCACACCACGGCGTCCGCGAAGGCGGCGTCGGCATGGACGGAGGGCAGGAGGGAGCGCAGATTCTCGTGCGGGGCGGACATGCCACCCATTGTTCCGCACCCGAGGTGTGGGGCGTCCCGCAGCGGTCCGGCTGAGATGCCGACCACGTTGCATTCATACCCCCAGGGGGTATAGAACAGAGGGTATGGAGAGCACCGTAACCAGCTGTTGCGACGACGCTGAGGACCATGCCGACGCCGGCCACACCCACGGCTATGGCGAGCAGAAGCATGCGTACCTCAAGCGCCTGCGCCGCATCGAAGGCCAGATCCGCGGGCTGCAGCGCATGGTGGACGAGGACGTCTACTGCATCGACATCCTCACGCAGGTCTCGGCCGCCACGAAGTCCCTGCAGTCCGTGAGCCTCGCCCTTGTGCAGGACCACCTGCGGCACTGCGTGGCCGAGGCCGCCGTGCAGGCCGACCACACCGGCCGCGCAGACATCGTAGACGCGAAGGTCGCCGAGGCCACCGCCGCGATCGGCCGCCTCCTGCGCTGAACCGCCTTGAGCACGCTGTCAAGGACCTGAACACGCTGAGCAGGCCCCGCCCCGTCCCCGAGTCGCACCTCTCCCCATCCGTCCCACACACACAGAAGGAGCCCCACATGGCCACCACCGCACTGACGATGACCGGACTGACCTGCGACCACTGCGTCGCCTCCGTCACCGAGGAGATCTCCGAGCTGCCGACGGTCACCGCCGTGAACGTCGACCTCGTCCCCGGCGGCGTCTCCACCGCCACCGTCACCTCCGACCAGCCCCTGGACCCCGCCGACCTGCGCGCCGCGGTCGAGGAGGCCGGCTACGAGGTCGTGTCCGCCTGATGCCCACCGGCCCCTCACCCCTTCCCGACGACGGCCGCCCCGCCTCGGCGGAGGCCTCGGCGACGGCCTCGCCTCAGGCGTCACACGGCACCGCCCCGGCGCCGCACGACCCGGCGGACGCGCACGCACAGGAGACGCCGGCGCCCACCCGCACCGTGACCCTTGACGTCACGGGCATGACGTGCGCGTCCTGCGTGCGCCGAGTGGAGCGCAAGCTGGGCAAGGTGGACGGGGTCTCGGCGACGGTGAACCTGCCGCTGGAGCAGGCCGCCGTCACCGCACCCGAGTCCGTCTCGGACGCGGAGCTGATCGCCGCCGTGGAGGCGGCCGGCTACGGGGCGAGCGTGCAGGAGAAGGCCCCGGCCGTCGTCGGGAAGCACGGCACCCGCCGTCCCGACGACCCGACGGACCCGGCCGACCCGGACGGCGGCACACCCGCCGGCTCCCCTGCCGACCCCGCTTCCGGCGCCACCGATGCGCACGCCCCGGACACGCTGCTGCGGCGGCTGGTGGTGGCGGCGCTGCTGACCGTGCCGACCGTGGTGGTCTCGATGGTCCCTGCCGCGCAGTTCCCGCACTGGGGCTGGGTGGCGCTCGCCCTGTCCGCGCCGGTGGTGTTCTACGCAGCCTGGCCCTTCCACGCGGCCGCCGCGCGCACCGCCCGGCACGGATCGTCCACCATGGACACGCTGGTGTCCGTCGGCGTGCTGGTGTCCTGGGGCTACTCGACGATCGAGCTGCTCCTGCACCCGCAGATGACCGCACACGTGGGCCGCACGATGGCCGAGATGGCGGACCACAGCCTCTACTTCGAGACCGCGGCGGTCATCACCACGTTCCTGCTGCTGGGCCGCTGGCTCGAGGCGCGCGCGAAGCGCCGGGCCGGGCAGGCACTGCGGACACTGCTGGACCTCGGCGCCGCGCAGGCGACGCTGTGGGACCCGGCCACGCGGACCGAGCAGGTGGTGCCGGCAGAGTCCCTGGCCCCGGGCGACACGGTGCTGATCCGCCCCGGCGAGAAGGTCCCGACCGACGCCGTGGTGGTCGAGGGGACCTCCGCCGTGGACGCCTCGCTGCTGACGGGCGAGTCCGTGCCGGTGGAGGTCGGACCCGGTGACGAGCTCACCGGCGCCACCGTGAACGTCACCGGGCGGCTGGTGGCGCGGGCCGTGCGCACCGGCGCGGACACCACGCTCGCCCAGATGGGCCGGCTGGTGGCCGAGGCACAGACCGGCAAGGCGAAGGTCGCCCGGCTGGCGGACCGCATCTCCGCGGTGTTCGTGCCGATCGTCATGGCGATCGCCGCGGTCACCCTGGTGGTGTGGCTGCTGGTGACCGGCGGGGACGTGGCCTCGGCGCTGCGGGCGTCTGTGGCCGTGCTGGTGATCGCGTGCCCGTGCGCGCTGGGCCTGGCGACGCCCGTGGGGCTGCTGGCCGGGACGGGAAGGGCCTCGCAGCTGGGCATCCTCATCCGCGGCCCCGAGGTCCTCGAGGACTCCCGGACCGTGGACACGATCGTCCTGGACAAGACCGGCACCGTCACCGAGGGCCGCATGCGGCTGACGGAGGTCGTGCCCCTGCCCGACGGTGAGGTCGACGGCGACGCCCATGGCGCTTTCGTTCGGGAGAACGTCGAGTCCCCGGACGCTTTCGTTCGGGAAAACGTCGGGTCTGTTCCGGCGGCCCCCCTTCCCGACGACGGCACCCGCCCCCGCCACGACGCCCACCGGGCGCTGACCCCGGCCCAGGCGGCCCTGCTCACCCTCGCCGCAGCGGTGGAGCACGGTTCGGAGCATCCGATCGCCAAGGCGATCGTGGAGGGCGCCGCGGAGCACGGACTGCAGCTGCCCGCCGTGGAGGACTTCGCGTCCTCGGCCGGCGGCGGCGTGAGCGGTCGCGTGGTGTTCGACGACCAGGCCCAGGCGGAGTCCGCGCCCGACGTCGCAGGGCAGCAGACCGCCGGGCAGGGCACTGCCGTCCCCGCGTCCCAGCACGTGGCGGTCGGCCGCGGCGACCTCATCCTCCAGCACGTCACCCGCCCGTTCTCCCCCGAGGCCGAAGCCCGGTTCTCAGCGGCCGAAGAGTCCGGGTCGACGGCCGTCTGGGTGGCCGTGGACGGCGAGCTGGCCGGCTTCGTGGCCGTGCAGGACACCGTGAAGGAGTCCTCCGCCGCAGCCATCGCGGACCTCAAGGCCATGGGCCTGCGTCCGATGCTCGTCACCGGGGACAACGCCGCCGTCGCGCAGGCCGTCGCCGCCGAGGTCGGGATCGACCCGGAGGACGTGGTGGCCGGTGTCCGGCCGGAGGCCAAGGTCGAGGTGGTCCGGTCTCTGCAGGGCGAGGGAGCCGTCGTCGGGATGGTGGGCGACGGCGTCAACGACGCCCCGGCGCTGGCCCTGGCGGACGTGGGCATCGCGATGGGCTCGGGCACCGATGTGGCGCGCGAGGCCGCGGCGATCACCGTGATGGGGTCGGACCTGCGGCAGGTGGTGCAGTCACTGGAGCTGTCCCGGAAGACGCTCGGCGTGATCCGCATGAACCTGTTCTGGGCGTTCGCCTACAACACGCTCGGCATCCCGGTGGCGGCACTGGGCCTGCTCAACCCAATGATCGCCGGCGGGGCGATGGCCGCCTCCTCCGTGCTGGTGGTGCTCAACTCCCTGCGGCTCACGCGCTACGCGCGCTGACGCCAAGGCACGACGACGCCCCGGCCACCTGGCAGGTCCAGGGCGTCGGGGCGTCGGGGCGGGGAGCCCGGCGGGCCGCCGGGCCTTCGTTCCGATCGAGAGCCACTCTGGCGCACTCCGAATCGGATCGAGCGCTCAGGACCGAACCCTCAGGGTCCAGCGCTCAGGACCGAGCCTTCAGGGTCCAGCGCTCAGGACCGAGCCCCCAGAGTCGAGCGCTCAGGACCGAGCGTTCACCAGCTCACGGCACGACGGCGCGGGAGCGCTCCAGCCAGCGCTCGAGCTCGCCGGACTCCTCCCACCGCTCGAACAGCTCGGAGACGGCCGGCTCGCGCAGGGTCATGCCGATGTGCTCGCGCAGCCGGTCGATGTCCTCTTCGGAGAACTGCTCCAGGAAGGGGGCCAGGTCCAGCTCCGCGCCCTCTCCCAGCTGGGCGTGCTCCACGATCTGGTCGAGCGCGTCGATCTCGTCCCCGCGCGCCACCCGCACCAGCGCACCCATGGCGAGGAGCTGCTCGCCCGTGCGCATGGAGATGTAGCCGTCGGAGGACTCGGCGCGGATGGTGCGCCGGTAGTCGTCCAGGCGGAAAGTGCCGTCCAGGACCTCGTCGAGGAGGTCGGTGGCGGTGTCGTTCTCGAAGACCTTCGTTCCCCAGCTGGACATGTCGCCAGACTAGGACTCATCCGCCGCCCGCGGCCAGATGTCCCGCCCGCTGCGCGATGAGTGACAGTTCCCGCTCCATCTGCTTCCGCGTGACTCTCATGGCCAGCGGGCCCATGACCGTCATGCCGACCCGCTCGGCCAGGCCCTTCACCCCCGTCGCAGGTTCCCCGACCTGGGTGGCGTCGAACCGGAACACCAGGTCGGTGCCGTCCGGCTCGGCGCCGTTGCCGGCCGGGGCGAGGTCGAAGCCGGTGTCGTACCGGACACCGCCATGCTCGGCCACGATGTCCGTCCGCCGCTCCGGGTCCACCGCCGTGACCTCCATGGTCTCGGTGGCCTCCCGGCCGAACATGCGGCGCGTCTCGCGCCACCGGGTGCCGCGATGGTAGGTGCCGGGGCCGTCGTCGGAAAGCCGTTCCAGCCGAACGATGTCCGGCAGCAGCCCGGCCATCCCCTCCAGGTCCGTGATCACCTGCCACACGACGGCGGCCGGCGCCTCGACATGCCGGCTCACCCTGATGCTCCACATCGGTTCGACGGCGGTCATGGGGTCTCCTTCCGGAGGGTGTGTTCCGTCGTCAGCGTAGACCCGCGACGGGCCCGTGCGTCAGTCCCTAGACTCGACCCCATGAGCGAGCACATCCGTTCCGAGACCGGCGAGAACACCACCGCACCGCCCCAGGCCGCGAAGCAGGTCGCCTGGCCCGAGCGGGTGGAGGTCGGCGAGCGCCAGGTGGCCTACCGGCTGACGGTGAGGGCCGGCGCGGACGAGCTGTGGGCGTTGCTCGCGGACCCGCATCGCCACCACGAGGTGGACGGCTCCGGCACCGTGAAGCCGCGGGTGGAGGGCCCTCACCGGCTTGCTGTGGGCGACCGGTTCAGGGTCCACATGAAGAAGTACCGGGTGCCCTACGTGATGCCCCTGACCGTCACCGGCTCCGAGCCGGGCCGCCTCATCGAGTGGGCGCACCCGGGCGGACACCGCTGGCGCTGGGAGTTCCGGGACAACGGGGACGGCACCACGGAGGTCACCGAGACCTTCGACTACTCGTGGGTCGGCGAGCGGCAGGCCAAGGCCTACGAGCTGCTGCGGCTGCAGAAGGAGAACGCCCGCGGCATCTCCGCCTCGCTCACGCGCCTGGCCGCGCGCCACGCCTGAACCGGCGCCGCGTACGCGCCGCAGCACCGGCCACGACGCACCGGACCGGTCGCTCCGGACCGGTCGCACCGGCAACGAGGCCGACGCGCCGGACCGGTCGCACCGCTCAGGCGCGCGGACGCGGGCTGGTGGAGTGTCCGGTGAAGTAGGCGACGAGCTCGCCGTCGGCCTCGATGCGGACCTCGATCATGCGGTCGCGGCCGAACTCGATCTGCTGGCGGGCGATCGCGGTCAGGCGGGTGCCGAGCTTCGCCGGGGCCACGTAGGTGATCTCCGCACGGCGGGTCACCGGGGCCGCGCCGGAGGTGGCCACGCAGTAGGCCAGGGCGGTGTCTGCGAGGTGGAAGAGGAAGCCGCCGTGGCAGATCTTGTGGGAGTTCACCATGTCCTCGGTGACGTCACGGTGCATCTCCACGTGGCCGACCGCCACCTCGCCGAGGCTCACGCCGTGGTCCTTCACGGCCGGGTCGTTGACGTATATCTCCTCCAGGCGGGCGCGGACGGGCTCCAGGGACTCGGTCTCGCCGCCGGCCTCGGCGGGGGTGGTCGGGGCGACGTTCTCGGTCATGCTGCTCCTTCGAAGCGGTGGGCCTGCGGGGCGCAGGGCGGGTGCTGTGCGCAGGGTGCACCGGCGCCCTGGCGGACGGTGGGCACCGATCCCGACCAGTATGCCGGTGAGCGCGCCCACTCAAGGAGGCGAGGAGACGGGCCGAGGTGCGGGGCCGACGTCGGGAAGCCGTCCCTGCCTGTTCCCGCCGGCGGAACGACAAGCCCCGCCTCCCATGTCGCGAGCGAAAGCGCCTCCCATGTCGCGAGCGAAAGCGCCGTCTTTCACCTGCCCGCACACGACCGCGGGCCCGGCGCCGATGAGTCGGCACCGGGCCCGTTGCACCCGGATCGGGGCGCTGGGACGTTGCGTTGGAGGCCTCAGTCCTCCATCGCGTAGTCGATCACCACGCGGCCGTCGATCTTGCCGTGCCGCATCTCATCGAACACCGCGTTGATGTCGCCGAGCGGGCGGGTGTGGAAGGTCGGCTTGATCTTTCCGGCCGCGTAGAACTCGAGCGCCTCGACCATGTCCTGACGGGTGCCCACGATCGAGCCGCGGATGGTCAGGCCCTTGAGGACGATGTCGAAGATCGGGGCCGGGAAGTCTCCCGGAGGCAGGCCGTTGAAGACGATGGTGCCGCCGCGGCGGGTCATGGCGATCGCCTGGCCGAACGCCTGCGGGTGCACCGCGGTGACGAGCACGCCGTGGGCGCCGCCGATCTTCTCCTGGATCTGAACGGACGGGTCGGCCACGTTCGCGTTGACCGTGATCTCGGCGCCGTGACGCTCGGCGAGCTTGAGCTTGTCGTCGGCGACGTCCACCGCCACCACGCGCATGCCCATGGCCACCGCGTACTGCACGGCGATGTGCCCCAGGCCGCCGATGCCGGAGATGACGACCCACTGGCCGGGACGCACCTCGGTCTGCTTCAGCCCCTTGTACACGGTGACGCCGGCGCAGAGGATCGGACCGACCTCCAACGGGTCCGAGCCCTCCGGGATGACGGGCGCGTAGCGGGTGTCCACGAGCATGTACTCGCCGAACGAGCCGTCGGTGGAGTAGCCGCCGTTGAGCTGCTCCTCACAGAGCGTCTCCCAGCCGGTGCGGCAGTACTGGCAGTGGCCGCAGGCGGTCCAGAGCCAGGCGTTGCCGACCATGTCTCCGACCTTGACGTTCTCCACGTCCGGGCCGACCTCCTCGACGATGCCGACGCCCTCGTGACCGGGGATGAACGGCGGGGTCGGCTTCACCGGCCAGTCGCCCTCCATCGCGTGCAGGTCCGTGTGGCAGACGCCGGAGGCGATGAGCTTCACGAGTGCCTGGTGCTGGCCGGGCGTCGGGCGCTCGACCTCCTTGACCTCCGTCTCGTTGCCGAACCGGGTGACGACTGCTGCCTTCATGGCGGTCATGGGGAATCACCTTTCTTGTGGAGTGTGGTGTTTCTGGGATCGAACGTGGGGGTGGGGATGGTCTGCAGGGGGCCGGGTGCCTGCCGTCGCACCGGCGACGACGCTCGGGGGTCGCCCGGCGGCCCCGGGGCACGACGACGGCCGCTCACCGCCGGCCGTCGCCGTGCCTGACCGCGGGATCGGCTCAGAAGAACCCGAGCTTGTCCTCGGAGTAGGAGACGAGCAGATTCTTGGTCTGCTGGTAGTGCTCGAGCATCATCTTGTGGTTTTCACGGCCGATGCCCGAGGCCTTGTACCCGCCGAACGCCGCGTGGGCCGGGTAGTTGTGGTAGTTGTTCACCCACACGCGGCCGGCCTGGATGGCGCGGCCGGCCCGGTAGGCGGTGTTGCCGTTGCGGGACCAGACGCCGGCGCCGAGGCCGTAGAGGGTGTCGTTGGCGATCGTCATGGCGTCGTCGAAGTCCGTGAAGGTGGTCATGGAGACGACCGGCCCGAAGATCTCCTCCTGGAAGATCCGCATGGAGTTGTTGCCGCGGAAGATGGTCGGCTGCACGTAGTAGCCGCCGGCGAGCTCGCCCTCCATCTCGGCCTGGGCACCGCCGGTGAGCACCTCGGCGCCCTCCTGCCTGCCGATGTCCAGGTAGGAGAGGATCTTCTCCAGCTGGTCGTTGGAGGCCTGGGCGCCCATCATGACCTCGGTGTCCAGCGGGTTGCCGGTCTTGATCCGCTCGGTGCGGGCCACCACGGTCTCGAGGAACTTGTCCGCGATGGACTCCTGGACCAGCGCGCGGGACGGGCAGGTGCAGACCTCGCCCTGGTTGAGCGCGAAGAGGGTGAAGCCCTCCTGCGCCTTGTCCCAGAAGGCGTCGTCGGAGTCCATGACGTCCTCGAAGAAGATGTTCGGGGACTTGCCGCCGAGCTCGAGGGTCACCGGGATGATGTTCTCGGAGGCGTACTGCATGATGAGGCGGCCGGTGGTGGTCTCACCGGTGAAGGCGACCTTGCGGATCCGCGGGTTCTGGGCGAGCGGCTTGCCGGCCTCGAGGCCGAAGCCGTTGACCACGTTCACCACACCGGCCGGGAGCAGGTCTCCGATCAGCTCCATGAGCACCATGATCGAGGCCGGGGTCTGCTCGGCGGGCTTGAGGACCACGCAGTTGCCGGCGGCCAGGGCCGGGGCAAGCTTCCAGACGCCCATCAGCAGCGGGAAGTTCCAGGGGATGATCTGGCCGACAACGCCGAGCGGCTCGTGGAAGTGGTAGGCGGTGGTGTCGTCGTCGAGCTGGGACAGGCCGCCCTCCTGGGCGCGGATGGCGCCGGCGAAGTAGCGGAAGTGGTCGATCGCCAGCGGCACGTCCGCGTTGAGGGTCTCGCGGATGGCCTTGCCGTTGTCCCACGTCTCGGCGACCGCGAGCATCTCGAGGTTCTCCTCCATCCGGTCCGCGATCTTCAGCAGGATGGTGGAGCGCTCGGTGGCGGAGGTCTTGCCCCAGGTCTCGAAGGCGGCCCAGCCGGCGTCGATCGCCGCGTCGATGTCCTCGGCGGTGCCGCGGGCGACCTCGGTGAACACCTTGCCGGTCACGGGGGTGATGTTCTCGAAGTACTGGCCCTTCTTCGGGGCGACCCACTCGCCGCCGATGTAGTGCTCATAGCGGGGCTTGAACTCGACCTCGGCTCCGTCGGTTCCGGGGAATGCGTAGACGGTCATCGTGTGACTCCTTCGTCTGCGGTTGCGGCGCCGGGGCGGCGCCCTCGTCCATGACTGTGACGCTAGTCACGGGGACGTTGCACGAACGTTGCAACGGGGGCGGCGCTCAGCCGATCTCGCGCTCGAGCCGCTCCAGGGTGGCCACGGCCAGCGCCCGCCGGGGCGAGTCGGCCGGCAACAGCTGCAGCGCCGCACCCCACAGCTCGACGTCGTCGCGGGCCTCGGGCCGGTCCAGGTAGGCCCAGAGCTGCTCGGCGTCCGCGTCCTGGGCGACGGCCTCCCGCAGCCCCTCCCCCAGCTCGGCACGGATCGCGTCGATGCCCGGCGACTCCGACCGCGGCAGCACCGGCCCCGCGGCGGCATACAGGGCGCGGTCCAGGTCCCCGTCGCGCAGGGCGTCGCGGGCGCACAGCGCGTCCACGTGCACGTGGCCGTCGAGCCGATAGGGGCGGGACAGCAGCTCCACCGGGGCATCGGCGTTCTGCAGGGTCCGCCGCAGCCGGTGCACCTCGGCGCGCAGGGAGATCGCCCGGGCGGCACCGTCGGCCGTCGCGGGGCGGCGGCCCTCCGTCCCAGCTCGCCGCTTCCCGACGACGGTCCCCTCCTCCGGATACAGCGCCGCCTCGAGCTCGGCGCCGGTCAGGCCCGTGCCGTGCCAGGCCAGCAGCGTGAGGATCTCGGCGTGGCGGCCGGTCAGCTCCACGCCGTCGAGCATCGGCGGCAGGTGGCCGGTGACGCGCAGCAGGCCGGCGGCGGCGTGGCGGTGGGGCGCGGTCGCCGCAGGTGCCGCCGGGCCGTCGGGTGCCGGCGAGGCGGCAGGCGGAGGTGAGGGGGCCGTCGTCGGGAAGGAGGTGCCGGTGGTGGCGTGCGCGGGGGCGGGCAGGTCACGCCAGGCGACGTGCACGGCGTCCGCGGTGGACTGGAGCAGGGGCAGGGCGAGCGGGCTGACGGCGTCGTCGCCGCCGGTGAGGTCGATGACGCCCACGAGCCGGCCGGTGACCGGGTCCGTCAGCGGGACCGCCGAGCAGTTCCACGGGTGGACGCGGTGGCTGAGGTGCTCGGCGCCGCTGACCTGCATGGCGGAGCCGGTGGCCAGGACGACGCCCGGGGCGGAGGTGCCCATGGACGATTCGGACCAGTCGGCGCCGGGGACGAAGCCCATGGCCTCGGCGCGGTTCAATGCGGTGCGGTCCCCCTCGACCCAGAGGAGGTGCCCGTGCTCGTTGCCGATCGCGACGACCAGGCCGGCCTCCGCCGCGGGCTCCACGAGCATGCGGCGGACGATCGGCAGGGCCGCGGCGATGCGCTGCTCGCGGCGGGCCACGGTGAGGTCGGCGTCGCTGAGGGTGGCGGGGTCGGTCTCGCCGAGCAGACGCGGGGCCGTGAAGCCGCTGAGCGAGCGGAGCCAGGACTCGCGGACCTCGCGGCGCAGGCCCTGCAGGGCGGCGCGCAGGCCCTCGTTGTCAGCGGTGCCGGCGGACGTGGTGAGGGGGCTGCGGGGGCGGGTCCTCGAGCCGGTGGCCGGGGAGCTGCCCGCGGGCGGCACCAGCGGCAGCGCAGCGGTGGAGAGCGACTCGTGGGCCCTCTCCACGACGCGCCGGTAGGCGCCCACAGCGAGGGTCGGCGCCATCAGGCCGCGTCCTGTGCGAGCAGGCGGGAGCGGATGAGGAACCGCTTGCCCTCCGGGGCCTCGACCGAGAAGCCGGAGCCGCGGCCGGCCACGGCGTCCAGGGTGAGGTGGGTGTGCTTCCAGTACTCGAACTGGGCGGCGGACATCCAGAACGCGATCTCGGCGGCGTCGGCGGGGACGGGGTCGGTGCCGTCGGCCGGGGCGTCGGCGTCCGCAGCGGCGGAGAGGTCGAAGGTGCCCAGCAGGACGTCCGAGCCGCCGGTCTTGAAGTCCCCGGCGGGGTAGCACATGGGCGAGGAGCCGTCGCAGCAGCCGCCGGACTGGTGGAACATCAGCGGGCCGTGGATCGGGATGAGGCGGCGCAGCAGGGTGAGCGCGGCCAGCGTCATGGCGACGCGGGAGTCGGTCTCGCCGGAGATCTCGGGGCGGGCGTCGAGCACGGCGACGACGGCCGCGTCGGCCGCCGCGTCACTCCCCCTTGCGCTTTCGTTCGGGAAACCGTCGCGTTCGGCGGCGCTGTCGTTCGGGAGAACGTCGGGTTCCATGGGGCAACCTCCTTGCCGGACTGTCGTTCCGGACGGTCACCCGCGGCGCGCAGTCGGGGACGCCGCGGACCGTCCACCCATCGTAGTGAGCACTGTGACCGGTGTCACGGGGCCGGGCCTGGGAGTTCCCCAGCGCACCGTCACGGGGCTCGTCCCAGGACCTCCCCACGCGCCCCCTCCTCCAGCACCGTCGTGGACGGCCGCGAGGCCGCCGGTGACGTGGACCCCCGGCTGGGTTCCGGCGTCCTTCCTGGTGGCCGAGGACGAGGACGGGAACCTCGTGGACCGCGTCTCCATCCGGCGGGAGCTCAACGACGCCTTGCGTCACGTCAACGGTCACACCGGCTACTGCGTGCGCCCCGGCTCCCGCCGCCGTGGCCACGCCTCCCGGATGCTCCGCGGGGCGCTCCGCCTGGTCGGTGAGCGCGGGGAGCCTCGGCGCTGGTGACCTGCGGGGTGAAGAACACCGGGTCGGCCGCGGTGATCCGTGCCTGCGGCGGCGTGGAGCGGGACGTGGTCCTCGCCCGCGCGGACGGCAACCCGCACGGGCCGCGGACCCGCCGCTTCGACGTCCCGACGACGGCACCCACCTCTCTCTGACCGTTTTCGCCCACGAAACGGGAGGACCTGTCGGAGCAGCCCCGTCCCCTCAGCCGGGCGCCGCGCCGCACCCTGCCGCCCCACGCCCTCAGCGTTTTTTCGCTGGCGAGACGGGAGGAACACCCTGGAGGAGTTCCTCCCGTCTCAGGCTGGCACCGCATGCCGTCGCCCCGTTTTGTCAGCGAAAACGTGGAGTGGAACGGGTGGCATGCCACGCCGGACCCGACGGTTTCCCGAACGACAACGCTCCGTGGGCCGGCGTCGGCTCGCGGCCGTCGTCGTCCCCGGGCCGCGTCAGTGGCCGCCGCCGAGGCGGCCGGCCATCCGGGCGCGCATGGCCCGGCTGGCCACGTTCAGCCCGGTGATCTCCACCGTGGTGCCGTTGCGGCGGTACTTCTCCTCGATGGCGTCCAGCGACGCGATCGTGGAGGCGTCCCAGAGGTGGGCCTCGCGGAAGTCGATCTCCACGCGCCCCGGGTCCTCGGCGTAGTCGAACTGCGTGTAGAGGTCGTTGGAGGAGGCGAAGAACAGCTCGCCGCGCACCCGGTACCGGGCCACCGCGTCCTCGCCCTCACCGTCCACCGTGCGGGAGACGGTGGCCAGGTGGGCCACCCGGCGGGCGAACATCACCATGGCGGTGAGCACGCCCAGGCCCACGCCCACGGCCAGGTTGTGGGTGGCCACGGTGGCCACCACGGTCACGAGCATCACGAGGGTCTCGGACTTCGGCATGAAGGCGAGGGTGGACGGGCGGATCGAGTGCCAGTCGAAGGTCGCCAGGGACACGAAGATCATCACGGCCACCAGGGCGGCCATGGGCACCAGCGCCACCACGTCGCCGAGGCTGACGGACAGGATCAGCGTGAACACGCCAGCCAGGAAGGTCGAGATGCGGGTGCGTGCGGCAGAGGCCTTCACGTTGATCATGGTCTGGCCGACCATGGCGCAGCCGCCCATGCCGCCGAAGAGACCGGACACGATGTTCGCCACGCCCTGCCCCCAGGACTCGCGGACCTTGGAGGAGCGGGTGTCCGTGATGTCGTCCACGAGCTTGGCGGTCATGAGGGACTCCAGCAGCCCGACGACGGCCATGCCGAGCGCGTAGGGGGCGAGCAGCTGCAGGGTCTCCAGGGTGAAGGGCACGTCCGGGATGAGCAGGGCCGGGAGGGAGTCCGGCAACTGGCCCTTGTCCCCCACGGTGGGCACATCCACGGCGAACGTGAGGGTGAGGGCCGTGACCACCACGATCGCCACCAGCGGGGCGGGGACCACCGTGGTCACCCGCGGCAGCAGGAGGATGATCGCCAGGCCGAGCGCCGTCAGCGGGTAGACCAGCCAGGGGACGCCCATCAGGTCCGGCAGCTGGGAGCTGAAGATCAGGATGGCCAGGGCGTTGACGAACCCAACCATCACAGAGCGTGGCACGAACCGCATCAGCTTGGCCACGCCGGCCAGGCCAAGGAGCACCTGGAAGACGCCGGCCAGGATCACGGCGGCGAAGAGGTGGTGCAGTCCGTGGGACTGCACCAGGGGCGCCACCACGAGGGCCGTGGCCGCGGTGGCCGCGGAGATCATGGCGGGCCGTCCGCCCACGAAGGCGATGGCGATGGCGATGGCCATGGTGGCGGCGGCGAAGAGGCCGACCTGCGGGTCCACTCCGGCGATCAGCGCGAACGCGATGGCCTCGGGGATCAGCGCGAGGCAAACCACGAGTCCGGCCAGGACCTCGGTCTTCAGGCGGCGGGGCGAGCGCAGGGCGCGGCGGACGGACTGCTGCTGCTCCGGGGTCTCCACAGGGGTGTCGGCGGGATCAGGGGGCGCGGGGGAAGGAATGCGAGAGTCGACCATGGCTCAGACTCTAACCTTACGTAAGGGTAGAGTTGCCGACCTCCCCCAAAAAGAGGGGCAGATCACACGCCCGTCAGTGCGCGAGGCCCTCCAGCTCGGCCAGCAGCTCGTCCGCCTGGGCCAGCTTGCGGGCCAGGGTCTCCCGACCGCGGCGGGCCCGCTCCAGGAACCCGTCCAGCACGGCAGGGTCGTCGCCCACCGCTCCGGACTCGAGCAGCTCGAGCATGCGGGAGGTCTCCTCGAGACTGAACCCGAGCGGAACGATGTGCTTGACCCGCCGCAGTCGTTCGACGTCGTCCTCCGTGTAGAGGCGGAAGCCGCCCTCGCTGCGGGCGGACGGCGGAACCAGCCCGACGTCGTCGTAGTGGCGGATGGAGCGCAGGGAGAGTCCCACACGCTCGGCCACCTCACCGATCTGCATGGTGCGGCCACCCACCTCACCGGTGCCCTCGCCCATCGTCCTCACCTCTTCTCTGTCGGCGCTCGCGCCGCGGATCCGCACTCCGCCCTCGCACCGCGTGCTCCACGCCGCCCCTCGACCCTACCGGGGCGCCGGGCGTGCCGCATGACGCCACCACACCCGCTTCCCGACGACGGCCACCGCACACGATTGACCCTCGCCTCGGCTCGATTCTTCCTCCATATCGACAGTTGTCGATATGTTGTGGGGCCCGACGCCGTCCGGCGCTCCCAGGCCACGACTCCTCATCCCCCTCACCACTCACCCAGGAGATCCCATGATCGCACCCGCAGAGCAGCCCCGCCCCTCCGTCCTGTTCGTCTGCAAGAAGAACGGCGGCAAGTCCCAGATGGCCGCCGCCCTCATGGAGCAGCTGGCCGGCGACGCCGTGGAGGTCCACTCGGCCGGCACCCACCCCGGAACGGCGATCAACGCGCTGTCCGCGGAGACCGTGGCGGAAGTCGGTGCGGACATGTCTGCGGGCACACCGAAGGCGATCGACCCGGAGTTGCTGCGCCGGGTGGACCGCGTGGTGGTGCTCGGGTCCGAGGCCCGCGTGGAGCCGGCGGTGGACATGGCCGGCACAGTGGAGACCTGGCACACGGACGAGCCGTCCGAGCGCGGGATCGAGGGAGCCGTGCGCATGCGTCTGGTCCGCGACGACATCGCACGCCGCGTGCGCGAGCTCCACGCCGAGCTCACCTCGTCCCCTCGGTGACAGCGGCGAAGGGCGGGCAGGCTTCGGGGACTCGACGGCCTCTCGAACGACAGTGCCCGGGGACTCGTCGTTCTCCCGAACGGAGACTCAGGGTCAGGCGTCAGTACGCCTTGACCCGCTGCTCCACGATCAGGTGGATCAGCGCGAACTGCCCGCCCTGCACGGCCTGCAGCGCCGCGTCCACCGCCGCCGGCACGTCCGCGTCCTGCTCCACACGCACGCCCACGCCACCGAACGCCTCGGCCATCGTCGCGAAGTCCGGGTTCTTCAGCTGGGTGCCGGAGATGCGCTCCGGGTACTGGCGCTCCTGGTGGGTGCGGATCGTGCCGTACTCCTGGTTGTCCATGACCACCACGAGAGGCCTGGCACCGTACTGTGCCGCAGTCGCCAGCTCCTGGCCGTTCATGAGGAACTCGCCGTCGCCGGCGATGGTCACCACCACGCGGTCCGGGAAGTTCAGGGAGGCGGCCACGGCACCGGGCACGGAGTAGCCCATGGAGCCGTTGCGGGCGGAGATCATGGCCCGGTATCCCTCGGTGGGGAAGTAGCGGTGCGCCCAGTTGGTGTGCTCACCGGCGCCGAGGGAGATCATCGAATCCTTCGGCAGCTTCGGCATGAGGTTCGCCATCAGGGTCGCCATCCTCGCCTGACCGTCGCACGGCTCGGCAGCCGGCAGCGCCGCGAACTCCTCCTGCTCGCCGCGCATGCGCCGGGTCCACGCACGCCACTCGTCCTTCACGGCGAGGTCCATGCGCACCAGGTCCCGGACGAACACGTCCGGCTTGGCCACGATCTGGTGGGACACCGGGCCGGAGCGGCCGCGCAGGGACGGGTCGATGGTGACCAGGAAGTTCTTCTTGTCCCAGTTCTGGCGGATGGTGAAGCCGTCGGTCACCACGTCGCCGGGGACGGTGCCGACGAACACGATCAGGTCGGTCTCCTCCAGCAGCTTCTGCGTCCAGTCCGGGCGGCCGTAGCCGATGGGCCCGATGTAGGACGGCGAGGAGAACGGCACGGTGCCCTCGGTGCGCCACTCGGCGGCGGCCGGGATCTCATGGGCCTCGAGCCACTCGGTGAGCATGGCAGCGCCCTCGTCGGTCCAGTCGTTGCCGCCGGTGATGAACAGGGGCTTCTCGCAGCCCTTCAGAGCGGAGTGCAGCGCCTTCCAGTCCTCCACGGTCATGCCGCCCTGGGCCACGGGGATCTGCGGGTGCAGTGCCGCGGAGATCTCCTCCTGGATGACGTCCTCCGGCAGGCCGACCACCACGGGGCCGGGCCGGCCGGAACTGGCGGCGAACATTGCCTCGGCCACGATCTCGGACGCGCGCTCCGCGTGGTCCAGGACCATGACGCGCTTGGCGCCGGTGTTGAACCAGGCGTGCGGGTCGAACTCTTGGAAGGCCTCGCGGTCGCGGTGCTCGAACGGGATCAGGCCCACGAACAGCACCATGGCGGTGGAGTCCTGCCAGGCGGTGTGCAGGCCGACGTGCGCGTTGGCCGCGCCGGGGCCGCGGGTCACCATGGCCACGCCGGGGACCTCGTTCATCTTGCCGTCGGCCTCGGCCATGTAGGTGGCGCCGCCCTCGTGGCGGCAGACGACGTTCTCGATCGACGAGTCGTGCAGGCCGTCCAGCACATCCAGGTAGGACTCGCCGGGCACGGTGTAGATCCGCTTCACTCCGTGCGACTCGAGGGTCTTCACGATCACATGGCCGGCGGACATGTGGCCGGCGTTCTCCGTCTGCGACATCGGTCGTCTCCTGACTTCGTGGGGCGCCGCCTCGTCGCGGGCCCATGCCTCGGTGCCACCGCCTCCCGTGACGACGGTGCGCTGATCACGCTAGCCGAGCCTCCCCCGCCTTTCGAGGATTGAGAAGTCGGCATCCACATCATGGGCATGTGGTCGGAGTGTGACAGCGTGCCCGTTCCGGCCACCGGCACACGGGCCGCCGGCGGCGGCCACCTCCCCTTCCCGACGACGGCACTGCCCTCCGCCTGTCCCCTCACCCGTCCTCGAGCAGGGAGGCGACGTGCCCTGCCGAGGCCCGGGGCCGTCGTCGTACAGTGCAGACATGCTCTCCCCACGCACGCTGGACCGCCTCCACCTGCTCGCCACGTTCCTCAACACGGCGCCTGGCCCGCACGGCGGGCAGGTGCTGGAGGAGCGGCTGATCTACGGCACGCAGATCCCGGACGTGGTGCCGGCGGTGCACGAGGGGAAGTCCCGGGTGCGTGTGGCCAACGCAGCGCTGCAGCGGGCGCATGCGCTGCGCGGCCGCGTCGCGGCGCTGTGGACCGCCGCCGACGCCGGCGAGGACGTCACGGAACCGGTCAACGAGCTGCTGGCGGAGGTCGGGGCGCTGGCGCTGGTGGAGACGGAGGAGGGCCTGGTCTACGGCCCGGCCTCGCAGACCTCGGACGCCGTCGAACGACTGACCGCGCTGGCCGCGCTGACCCTGGCGGACGTGGTGGCCGAGGGCGAGGCCGCCCGGCTGCGCGTGTGCGCCGGCGAGGACTGCGGCAACGTCCTGGTGGACGCCAGCCGCAACCGCTCCAAGCGCTTCTGCGACGAGGCCAACTGCGGCAACCGCCTGCACGTGCGCAGCTACCGGGCCCGTCAGGCCGAGGCCGCCGAGGCCGCTGAGGACGACGCGCCGGAGACGACCTCCGGGAACTCCGGCGAGCACACCTCCGGGGACAAGGACAAGGCGACCAAGACGTCCAAGAAGAAAAAGAAGAAGGACAAGGACAAGAAGAAGTCCAAGAAGAAGGGCAAGAAGAAGCCCAAGGACTGATTCCGGCCCTGCGCTGCGCCTAGGTGTAGGAGGGCATGACGTTGTTGACACATGCAGGGGCCAGTGAGGCCGGA